>JAJXWW010000202.1 GCA_021781415.1 Planctomycetota bacterium | reverse complement strand
GATCTTCGCTCTGACGCAGAACGGGCAATGCTGCATTCTCGACTCCGCCGGTCGGCAATTGAAGACGTTCGCCGCCGGACGATTCGGCAACGGTCTGGGCGGCATTGAGGCGACGCCGCAGGGACGCGTCGTTCTCGCCCAACAAAACCGCAACAAAGTAGTGGAGTTCGATTCCGAGGGCAAAACCATCTTGGAAGTCGACGCGCCCAACGCCGTCTCCGCGACGAGCTTGCCGAACGGTCATTTTCTCGTGGCCGCCCAAAACGCCCAGCGCGTCTTCGAAGTCGATCGCTCCGGCAAGATCGTCTGGGAACACTCCAACGCCGGCCAGGTGATCCGAGCGCGGCGACGTTGAGTTCTTGATACCGCTTATACAAGGGAACAAGCAACGATGTATCTCAGGCTCTCTTGGAATCGAAGGACGCTCGCAACGGTTGGCCTCATTGTCCTCGTTCTCGGCGTTGTCCCGCTGTCTGCCGACGAGAAGCTCGAAGGCATCGCCTGCCGTTCCGTACATCTGGTGTATTCGGCAGGGGAAGGCACGGCGTTCTACAACGAAGTTACCGTCGAGCGCTCGGCTCCCGGAACCTACTTCTGCGCCTGCGGGTGGAACAAGGGATATTTCGGAATTCAAGAGTTAGGGAATGGCAAGAAGGTGGTTCTCTTCTCCGTTTGGGACTCGAACCAGAACGATCCCAAGGCGGTCGGCGAAGACAAGCGCGTCAAGTTGCTTCACAAGGACGACAAGGTTCGCATCGGTCGCTTCGGAGGCGAGGGAACCGGAGGGCAATCGTTCCTCGATTACGATTGGAAGGTCGGCGCGACCTATCGCTTTCTCGTGACGGCCAAAGTCAACGGCGAACGCACGGAGTATGCCGCGTTCCTCTACATAAACGAGGATAAAAAGTGGAAACATTTGGCGACATTCTCCACTCTCACCGGCGGTAAGAAATTGGGTGGCTACTACTCGTTCGTGGAAGATTTCAAACGAGATCGCGTCTCCGCCGCCAAGCCGCGCCAGGCGCGCTTCGGGAACACTTGGATAAAGACGCCCGACGACAAATGGCAAGCGATAACTCAAGCTCGATTCAGCGCCGACCGCAACCCGATTACGAACATCAACGCCGGAGGAAGGGAGGGGCGATTCTTCCTCGTCACCGGAGGAGAAACCAAAAATACGGATGTGAAATTGAGAGAATTGATTCAACTGCCCAAAGAGAAGGAACGATCCGAACCGAAAGATCTGCCGACAACCCGATGATCGAAGCTCCCGAAACTCGTTCGGCCCCGTCGGCCAACAGGAGGATTGCTTACCATGTCTTCGCGTCATTCGCACTCGACGACTCGAACCCTCGCCGTCGTCCTCCCGCTCCTCGTGATGGCGGGGTGTCTGTTTCGCAGCGCTCCCGCCCCAGAGGAGGAAGACGAACCCGAAACGCACCAGATGCGGCTGAAGGAGATCGTGCCGGAAGTCCGCGAAGTCGTCGAAGCCAACGACGATTTCGCGTTCGATCTCTACGCTCGGTTGGCCCAGGCGAATTCGGGCAAAAATCTCTTCTTCTCGCCCTACTCCGTCTCCAGCGCGCTGGCGCTGGTTGCCGAGGGGGCGCGCGGCGAAACCGCCCAAGAGATGGGTAAGGTGCTACGCTATCCGAACGGCGTGCGAAGCAAGGGCGAAGATGCTCGTACGATTCCTTGGGACATGGCACGCATTCATACTGGAATGGCCGCGCTCAACGGTCACTTCGAGAGCGGCAACCGCGCCGCTCCCAAAGCAGTCCGCGACAGACTCGCTTCGCTACGACAACAATTGCAAGCGGCCGATCGGGAGACGGAGAAGCAATCGCGTAGCGGCGGATTCAATGAAGCTCAAGCGTCGAAGCAAAACGGTGATCGAATCGCCGACGAGATCAATCATCTCCAGAGCCAATACGATTGGTACGAGCTGCGCATCGCCAATGCCCTCTGGGGCGAGAAGACGTATCCGTTCCGGCAAGCGTATCTCGATACTCTGGAAAAATACTATCGCACCGGCGGCTACTTCCCCGTCGATTTCAAAAACGATTTCGAAGGCTCGCGCCGACGCATCAACGCCTGGGTCGAAGAAAAAACCCGAAATCGGATACGCGACCTGATTCCCCAAGATGCTTCCGATGCGGAGACGCAAAAGCTGGTGCGTCTGATCTTGACCAATGCCGTGTATTTCAAGGGCGAGTGGGCTGCGATATTCCCAAAGGAGGCGACCAAGAACGACGATTTCTTTTTGTCCGACGGCAAGAAGGCACGCGTGCCGATGATGGCGTATCGGGACATGAAGGGCGCTCGCTACGCCGCATTTAAGGGAGACGGCTCCTCGTTCGACACGCCGAACCAAATAGAAATCGGAGAGAAAGACGAGAAGAAGATGTATCCCGACAAGAGCGGCTTTCAGATGCTCGAACTACCGTACAAGGGCGGCGAAACGTCGATGGTGCTGATCGTGCCGCGCTCCGCCGACGGTTTAGCAGCTTTGGAAACGAAACTCATCGGGCCGGACGTTCGGGCGTGGATCGGCAAGATGGAAAAGCGGAAAGTCCATGCGTTCGTGCCGCGCTTCAAATTGGAGACGAAGTACGACATGGGTGGAACGCTGCAAGGGATGGGCATGGTGCGCGCATTCGTCGATCCGCGCCAAGCGAACGGGGCGCAATTCGACGGCATGTCGGCGAGTTCCGATCCGGAGCAAAAGCTGTACGTCACCAAAGTGCTGCACAAGGCGTTTGTCGAGGTCAATGAGAAGGGAACCGAGGCCGCGGCCGCTACCGCCGTTTCGATGGCCGTGGGGGCCGCCGCACCGAGATCGGCTCCCTTCACGCCGGTATTCAAGGCGGATCGCCCATTTGTATTTTTGATCCGCGATGTGAAAACGGGAACGATTCTCTTCGTGGGTCGTTTGGTGAATCCGATATGACACGGCTCGCGGCACGACGCTACCGCATCTTCACTCTTGCGTCTGAATCGCCAGATCGGCGATGTGCCGATAGAGGGAGCTAAGCCCGATGCCCAGACGTTGAGCCGCCTCTTTTTTGTCCGTCGTCTGGCGCAAGATGCGTTCGATGTGCTGCTTCTTGAAGCGTTCGACGGCCAAGTCGAGAACATCGACTAAGGCTGGATCGCCTTCCACCGGCGCGAGGTCCGGAGGCAGATCGGCGGGCGTCACGAGCGGTCCTTCGCCCAGGATGACGGCCCGCTGGAGGGCATTGTCCAACTCGCGGACATTGCCGCGCCAGCGGCACGCCATCAACAATTGCATGGCCTCGTGGGTCACACCGCTGATGCGTTTACCCAGAGTACCGGCGTGACGGGCGAGCAAGAACTGCACCAGGTCGGGAATGTCCTCGCGCCGTTCGCGCAGAGGAGGGATCGTGATGCAGACCACGTTGAGCCGATAGAACAAATCCTCGCGGAATCGACCGGCTTCGACCTCCTTGAGTAAATCCTTGTTCGTGGCCGCCAGCACGCGCGCCTCGACTCGGATCGGCTCGTGCGCGCCGACGGGCATGATCTCTTTCTGCTCGATGGCGCGCAACAGTTTCGCCTGCGTGGCCAGCGGCATCTCGCCGATCTCATCGAGAAAGACCGTGCCCGATCCGGCGTGGACGAAGACGCCGGGGTGATCGCGGTCGGCTCCGGTAAAAGCGCCCTTTCGATGTCCGAATAGTTGATTTTCCAGCAAATCGTGTGGAATGGCGGCACAGTTGAGGGCGACGAATCGGCTTTCGGCCATCGGCTTTCGGCCGTCGGCTTTCGACTTTCGACTTTCGTCTTTTGTCGGCAAACCTTCTTCTTCCGGCCTATAACCGGCGTGAATGGCGCGGGCGACAAGCTCTTTGCCGGTGCCGCTCTCGCCGAGGATCAGCACCGTCGAAGGCGTGGGAGCGACCTTGCGCACCATCTCGAACACCTGCGCCATGGCCGCGCTGCTGCCGACGATGCGATCGCTCTCCACAGGATGTTCGAGATTGAGCGCTCGGCGCAGCCATTGATTTTCGAGATACAAGGCGCGGTGGGCCAACAAACGCTGGATCTTGCTCAGCACCTCTTCGAGCAGGATCGGCTTCATCAGATAATCGTGGGCACCGCGCTGGAACGCCTCCACGGCGTTCTCGACCGTGGCGTAGGCGGTGATGAGCAGGACAAAGGTCTCCGGACTGATGCGTTGCAGGCGGTCCAACAATTCGAGACCATCCAGACCCGGTAAGTGGACATCGCATAAAACGATGTCGAAACGCCGTTCGGCGGCTTGCTCCAGCGCGTCTTCTCCGGAGGCGAACGACGAGACGCTAAAACCCTCTTGACTGAGGTACTCGACCAGCGTTTCGCGGATGAGCAACTCGTCGTCCACCACGAGAATGGAGGCATCGTTCCGCGCGGAGGAATCGGCTGGCCGTCCCGCCTCCGGCTGGAAAGCCCCACCCGCTTTGCCTCGACCACTGCGAGAACGTAGCTCTACCATAAAACCTTGTCTCCATCTGCGACCAATTCGGGCCGAAGGAGGACAGGCGCGGGGCGATAGTCGACGGCCAAAGGCAG
>JAJXWW010000197.1 GCA_021781415.1 Planctomycetota bacterium | reverse complement strand
GTCGATGTGGTGACATGCCGACGACAACATCATCACGGTTGCTCCGGTCAAATCGGGATGTTCGTGGATGCGTTCGGCGAGCATAAATCCGTCCACGTCCGGCATCTGGGCGTCGAGCAAGACCAGTGCGAACGGTTCGCCGTTGCGCTGCGCGGATTCCAGCGCCCACATGGCGGCGGCGGCATTCTCTACCGCGAGCGGACGCATCTGCCACTGCGTCAACGTTTCGACCAAGATAAAACGATTGGTGGCGTTGTCGTCCACCACTAAGACGGAGAGACCGTGCAAGCGGTTCGGTTCGGGAGAGGCAGGACGACGCACCGTGAGGCCCTGTTTTTCAAAGCGTGCCGTGAAGTGAAACGTACTGCCCAAGCCGGAGGCACTCTCGACCCATAATCGTCCTCCCATGCGTTGCACCAAGCGCAAGGCGATGGCCAACCCCAACCCCGTGCCGCCGTAGCGCCGGGTCGTCGACCCGTCCGCCTGAGCGAACGCCTCGAATATCATCGCTTGCTTCTCGGCCGGTATGCCGATGCCGGTGTCGCGCACCGAGAAATGCAGCTGCCCCTCGCCGGATTTCTCGGTCGCCTCCAAGCGAACGTCCACCACGACTTCGCCTCGTTCGGTAAACTTAATGGCGTTGCCGACGAGATTGATGAGGATCTGCCGCAGACGCACCGGATCGCCGACGACGGTTTCCGGCACTTCGGGAGCGATGTGACAGGCCAACTCCAAGCCCTTCTGATGGGCGCGAAGCGCCAAGGTATTCAGCGTGTCGCCGAGGTCGTCGCGGAGATCGAACGACGAATACTCCAACTCCAGCTTCCCCGCCTCAATCTTTGAGAAATCGAGGATGTCATTGATAATGGAAAGCAGATTGTCGGCGGATTTCTTGACCGTTTCGAGATAGTCGCGCTGTTCGGCGTTGAGCGGGGTGTCGAGCAATAATTCTGTCATGCCGATGACGGCGTTCATGGGCGTGCGTATTTCGTGGCTCATGTTGGCCAAGAATTCGCTTTTGGCTTGGCTGGCCGCCTCCGCCGCCTCTTTGGCCCGGCGCAACTCCTGTTCGGCGCGGATGCGCGGCGTCACGTCCCAGAAGATGCCTTGCATTCCTATCACTTCGCGGTTCGAGTCGCGGAGGGGCACTTTGAGGACGCTGACGTAGGTGTTGTCGCCGTCGTTGCCGATGTGTTCTTCAACGGTCTCGAACAGTTCTCCGGTTTCGATGACGCGGAGATCGTCGTTCACATACTTTTCCGCCATTTCGGAGGGATAGAGATCGCGATCCGTTTTACCGACGATCTCGGCGAGCGACAGATGGACCTCGCGGCAAAACGGTCGATTGGCGAACGTGAAACGCCCTTCGCGGTCCTTGCGGAACAGGCAGACCGGCAGCGTTTCGACGAGAGAATGAAACAGACTCTCCGAATCGCGGAGGGACTTCTCGGTTCGTTTGCGGTGGGTGATGTCGCGCGAGATGCCGAACGTGCCGATGATGTCGCCTCGGCGGTCGAGCAAGGGCATCTTGGTGGACGAGGCCCAGGTGACGCGCCCGTCCGGCCAATGTTCCACTTCTTCGCGCGCTACAAAGGGTTTGCCGGAGCGAATGATCTCTTGTTCGTCGAGATAGGCTTGTCGGGCATGGTCCTCGCTGAAGTAATCGAAATCGCTCTTGCCGACGGCTTCGATTGGGTCGGACAAGCCGAATCGACGCGCGAGACTGCGACTGATTTGGATAAAACGGCTTTGACGATCCTTAAAGTAGATAGCGTCTGGGACGTTGTCCATTAGGATGTGCAGCAAGTCGCTGTCGTCCACGGTCGTCATGGTTCCTCCCCCGATGCGCGACCTCTCTCGACGTTGTTCCGCTGTTCGGCAGATTACCGCCGCGCGGCGACGAATGCAATCGTTGGCGCAGATTTTCCACGAATCGAAAGGGCGAGCAGATTCCGATTCGCGCCGGGGAGGCCGAGGGCGAAGCGTCGGCGATGCTGGTTCTCGACGAGTGGATCTATTTGATTTGTGTCCGTCGAAGGACGGTTTGCTCGCGATCGACGTGCCGCATTGGGGATAGCGACCCACCATTTCAAGGGATGTGCCGTTAGAGCAGCAAGGGATTACTGAGATAGTTGTGGTGGTGAACTACAAATCGGAAGACGGGAAAGTGGGAAAGACACAACAGTTGATCTTCCACATCGCCCCCAACCCAGGCTCGCAAGTTGGTTATAAGATCATAGCGGAAGATCTCTTCCCACAAGAGTCAGGGAGGGTGACAGTGGATTGTACTTTCCGGTGGCTTATTGACAGGATGTGCATGACTATCGAGCGGGTGTTTGGAAGTCAGCGCAATCCGCATTCGTAATGATAACCCCAGCTCCATACGCGGCATGATGACGGGCGACCTATCCGAACCGGCCAACCCTTCCAGACTCGCCTGGATCTGCCACCTGCCGACCCACAATGTTGTCATCCACTGAGGAAAAGCCTCCTCAGAACAATCGAGGCTCATCCACCTGGACCTTCTTCCTCCGTGTGGGATTCACCTGAATCGGCTCGATGACGGCTGCCAGAGCCAATTCACCGTTGGGGCCGCGCTCGTTGGGCGGTGTGTAGAGGGGCACCGCCATGACGCGATACCGCCCCCGCGTAGCACCGAGTTCAAGGGCGGCCTCACCCTCCGCGCAGCTGCCGTATGCCGCCTCTTGAAGTGGCCCTTCCAGTTCGAGCGACTTGTCCTTTGGCAAGAAGACGCCGGTTGCGGCGAATCGCTCGCTGGGAATGGCGTAATCCAGACGCAGTTGCCGAGCACTCCAAGCCTCTTCCCTGGGATCGATGCCGAACAGGTTTTTCTGGTCAGGATTGAACGACGGCACTTCGGTCGGCTTGAGTTTCCAACTGAGGAACAACGCGACGGCCGAGAGGATCGAGATTCAAAAGTATCTGGAGGAAGCGCTGCGGCTCGAAAGATCCGCCGCCGCTTGCGAAACGAAGCGCAAATGAGGTGATCCTCGTGAGTGGATCGCCGAGGAATGCGCCTGCCATTCCGACAGTCTTCCCCTTTCTCGATGCAAACTTGGCAGGGCGGACGCTTGCAAGGCGCGTCGGACTTTTCGCATAACATCTTGTGCGTATTACTCTTTCGCAGGGACCGAACAACGGGCACGAGAGTTGCATTCCCGCTGCACACACGAGGGAATCGTAACAGAATAGGATTTGGGAGACTGCTCCATGAAGATCAAACCGCTCGGCGATCGGATTGTGATCCGTCGTTTTGATGCGCAAGAGAAAACGGCGGGCGGCATCATTCTGCCGGACTCGGCCAAAAACAAACCCCAGAAGGGCAAAGTGCTGCACGTCGGCCCTGGCCGGTTGCTCAAGGATGGCAGCCGTCAACCCCTTCAAGTGAAAGAGGGCGATGTGGTGCTATTCACCAACTGGGCCGGCGATGAATTCAAGGAGATTCGGGGCGAAAACATTCTCCTCATGCGCGAGGAAGACGTTTTGGCGGTAGTCGAAGAATAAAGTTCTGGGTTCTGAGTGCATACGACTCAGAACTCGGAACTCAGAACTCAGAACTTAGAACTTGGAGGAAACATGGCTGCGAAGCAGATTGCATTCGATCAAGAAGCGCGCGAAGCGATGCGTAAGGGCATTGCCAAACTCGCTCGCGCCGTCAAGGTGACACTCGGTCCCAAGGGACGCAACGTCATCCTTCAAAAGTCGTTCGGCTCGCCGACGGTGACCAAGGACGGCGTAACCGTCGCCAAGGAGATCGAGCTGGAGGACAAATACGAGAACATGGGCGCTCGCATGGTCAAGGAAGTGGCCAGCAAGACGAGCGACGTGGCCGGGGATGGCACCACGACCGCGACCGTATTGGCCGAGGCCATCTTCAATGAAGGACTGCGGGCCGTCGTTTCCGGTGCCAATCCGATGTTGATGAAACGCGGCATCGAACGCGCCGTCGACGATCTCGTCGCCAAGCTGTTGAGCATGAAGATCGACGTGAAGACCAAGAAGGACATGGAGAACGTCGCCTCGGTCGCCTCGAATAACGACCGCGAGATCGGCAAGATTATTGCCGAGGCGATGGACAAGGTCGGCAAAGATGGCGTCATCACCGTCGAAGAAGGCAAGGCGCTCCAGACCACGCACGATTTCGTCGAAGGCATGCAGTTCGATCGCGGCTATCTGTCGCCGTACTTCGTCACCGATCCCCAGAAGATGGAGTGCGAACTGGAAGACCCCTACATCCTCATTTACGAAAAGAAGATTTCCAGCAACAAGGATCTGGTCCCGGTGCTGGAAAAGGTGCTGAATCAGGGCAAGCCGATCCTGATTCTCGCCGAAGAGGTTGAAGGCGAAGCGTTGGCGACCTTGGTTATCAATAAGCTGCGCGGCACGTTCAAGTGCGCCGCCGTCAAGGCACCCGGCTACGGCGATCGCCGCAAGGCCATGCTCGAAGACATCGCCATTCTCACCGGCGGCAAGGCCATCTTCGAGGATCTCGGCATTCAACTCGAGAGCGTGCAGTTGAAGGATCTGGGGCGAGCCAAGAAGGTCAAGATCGACAAGGATAACACGACGGTCATCGAAGGCGCGGGCAAGAAGCAGGACATTCAAGGTCGCATTCAGGCGATTCAGCGCGAGTTGGAGAAATCGACCAGCGACTACGACAAGGAAAAGCTGAGCGAACGGATCGCCAAACTGTCCGGCGGCGTGGCCAAGATCAACGTCGGCGCGGCCACCGAGAGCGAGATGAAAGAGAAGAAAGCCCGCGTCGAAGACGCCATGCACGCGACGCGCGCCGCGGCTCAAGAAGGCGTGTTGCCCGGTGGCGGCGTGGCCTTATTGCGAGCGTCGGCGGGACTCAAAGCGCCGAAGGAACTGTCTCACGATGAGGAGATCGGCTACAACATCGTGGTACGGGCCTGCCGTGCGCCGATCCAGCAAATCTCCGAGAACGCCGGCCAAGACGGCGCGGTCGTGATGAACAAAGTCTTGGAGAGCAAGGAATCCAACCACGGGTACGATGCGCGTCTGGATCGTTACTGCGACATGGTCAAGGAAGGCATCATCGACCCGACCAAAGTGGTGCGTTCGGCGTTGCAAAACGCGGCCAGCGTCTCGACGCTGTTGCTGACCAGCGACGCCTTGGTGGCCGAGATTTCCAAGGACGAAAAGAAGCCAGCCGGTGGCGGCGGCTACGACGATATGTACTAAGGTGCGTTTCGATGCCGGTTAGCCGCGACGGGCGGCGGAGCGTGATACAACTCGCTCCGCTTCGCGTCGCGGCTAACCGATCTACTCGCAAATGTCCCGATAGATGCACTCCCATTCGTCGGAACACTCGGCGAGCGCGGCCAGGAGCGAGGGATCGAATTGGCCCGGCGAATTGTTCAACACGTCCAACGCCTGTTCGTGAGTCATGGCGGTCTTGTGCTTGCGCTGACGGCGCAGAGCGTCGTAAACATCGGCGAGAGCAACGATTCGGGCGGCGGCGGGAATCGCGTCTCCCGAGAGGCGATCCGGATAGCCGCGACCGTCGAACCGTTCGTGATGGTGGCGAACGATGGCACGCGCCGTGCCCATGAATTCTAAAGCATGGCCGTGTTCCTGTCCCAGTACTTCCAGAATGCGATCGCCGATCAACGGATGCGTTTCGACCAAAGCCCGCTCCGAAGCCGATAGCTTGCCGGGTTTTAGTAGCACCTCGTCGGACAGTCCAATCTTGCCAATATCGTGCAGCGGCACACAGCGATCCAACCGATCGAGGAATCGCTCGTCGATCAATCCGGTCCAAGGCGGACGCTTGGCGGCTTGGATGGCGAGAACGCGCGTGTACTGTTGGAGTCGGAGCAAATGACCGGGAGTTTCCCCGTCGCGCGATTCGGCCATTTTCGCCATCGCGAACAAGAGGGCATCGTGGGCGCGGCGTACATCCGCGCCGCGCGAATGCAGGCTCTGCTGCAACTGTTGGTTGGTGAGCATCAGCTGCTCTCTCAGCATGTGAATGCGTTCTTGCGCTTCCTTCATGCGCAGAACGTGCCCGACCTTGGCGATGAGTTGATGCGGCTTAAATGGCTTGGGGATATAGTCGTCCGCGCCGCGCGGCAACGATTCGGATAGATCGTTCTGATCGCCGCGCCCCGATACAACAATGATTTTCAAATCGTGGCTAGTCAGGCGCTCGCGGATTCGGCGGCACACTTCGTATCCGTCCATGTCCGGCAAGCCGAGATCGAGAAGTACCAAATCGAAGGAGCCGCCATGGGGTCCATGGTTCGATACTGCCGTCAGAGCCGACGCGCCGTCTTTGACTTCCACGCATTCGACTTGTAGCGATTGCAGGATCACGCGATGCAACATGCGAATGTGCGACTCGTCGTCCACGATGAGAGCGCGGCGTTTCGGGCCGGACGCGGCACGTTCCGCCCCATTCTTTACCGTCGTCCCCGCTCGTTCGATCGCCGGATCGCGGATTGGATCGAGGAACGGCGTCAGGGCGTTCATCACGGCCAGTGGAGAGGGCGGTCGTTTGGCGGGGTTGCGGTCCAACATCTGCGCGATGAGATTCTCAAGCGCTTCGGGCGCATCGGGACGCAAACTCCGTAGTTTTCGAGGCTCCTGCTCTTGCAGCGCGCGGAGCGCCGCGCCGACGTGTCGGACGACCGGATAGGGGGCCTGGCCCGTCAACAGCCAAAACAGCGTCGCGCCGAGGCCGTAAATGTCCGCTTCCTTGCCGACGGTCGAGGGGTCGAGGCTCTGCTCCGGCGGCATGAACTCCAGACTGCCGAGCAAGGCGCGCGGATCGGTCAGTTTGCTGCAAAACTGCCGCGCCAAGCCGAAATCGACCAGCTTCGCTTGCCCCGATGAAGTCAACAGGATGTTCGACGGCTTGATGTCGCGGTGAACGAGATGGCGATCGTGCGCGGCTTGTAGCCCGCTGGCCGCTTGATGTAAGTAGCGACACGCCGTCGCCGTGTCGCAAGGCCCATTGTCGAGAACGTGGCGTTCCAAATCGCCACCATCGATTTGCTCCATTACCAGATAAATTAACTCCGGTAAATTCGAGTCGGACGGCCTCACCTCCCCTGCGTCGAAAGCAACGACGATGTGCGGATGAAACAACTCGGCCTGGACGCGCATCTCGGAGTAGAAGCGTTCTTTAATCGAGAGGGGACAATCGTCGTCGACCGGCAACACTTTGATGGCGACGCGACGTTTCATCAAGCTGTGTTCGGCAAGGAAGACGACGCCCATGCCGCCGCTGCCCAACGTATCGAGAACGCGATAGTTGCCCAATACCAGTCCGTGCGTCGAACCGGCAAGAACGCGGTCGAGTTGGTAATTCGTCAGCAACCCGGACTGCACTAAAGCCTGGCCGATTTGCGCGCCGTCGACGTACTGCGACAAGCGGTCTTCGCGCTCGCTGAGGAAGACATCCACGACTCCCGATTGAAGCAACCCAAGCCGAACGATTCGTTGCAGAAACGTGCGCGCGTCGGCGTGAAGTCCGTCGGCGGGCGGAGGCGAGGCGGATTGGACGGGGGCATCCTTCTCGTCGTGTCGAAGCACGCCGACGATGACTTCGCGTCTCGAATGCGACAGCGAGCCTTCCGTTTGTTCTGGAGCGTAATAGCGTGTCGGTCCGTTGAGGAGGTCGGAGGGCGAATGAACGTCCATATTTCGTTCCCATCTGAAGCTACGGCGGCGACAGTGCCTCGATTGAGACCCCATGAAGCATAGGTTGCAAATCCCCATCGGGCAAAGCGCGGACAAACTCTTGCCGAAGCGCATTCGTTCGCACTATGATGGGATTCTTGCCCTGGAGAGCAAAAGAGTCGCGGAGCGGACTTGTCATCCGACGGCGCGAGGCATACCTTTCTCTCCGGACCCTCTAAATCTTGTGGTGGAGATACTTATGAATCGGCGTTTGGGAATTACATTCGGAGCAGCTTTTCTCTCTCTCGGTCTCTGGTCGCTGACTGCCCACAGCGCGGGCGAAGAAGAGAAGGAAGCCCAGCAAGCGGTTCTCAAGTTGATGGAGTCGATGGAGGGCAAAAAAGGCGACGTGAAGGCCCAGATTGCGGCGATCAAGAAGAAGTTCGACGAACTGAAACCGATCATGTATGTGTACAAGCCCAAGGCCAAGGGCGGCATCGGCATGAAAGACGGCGCGGGCATCGAACAGGAGTTGGCCAAGATCGGCAGTAAAAACTCGAAGCTGCGGTTGACGAAAGAGAAGATCGCCGCCCTTAAGGACGATCTCATCAAGGCGGGCCGCATCACCATCACCATCGCGGAAATCACGGATGTGTACGCTCCCAAGAAAGACACGGCGGAATGGAAGAAGTATACGAAAGACATGAAGAAAGCCGGCGAAGAATTGATTGAGGCAGCCAAGAGCGGCGAGGCCGCCAAAATCAAGACCGCCGCCAACAACGTCAGCGCCAGCTGCACCGACTGCCACTCAAAGTTCCGCAACGATTGATGCCTTTGAGTTCGACGTTCCTTTTCATGGGCGTCGTCGGGCGGTTTGAGGCCAAGCCGCCGTCGACGCCTTCCGTTTTTCTACCGGAGAGATCCTTCATGTCGTTTCCTCCGGAAGAAGTGCGCGATCGTCTGTCTAGCGCTGTCCTCGCCGATGTTCTCGATCGTCTTGGCCACCGCCAAAGCGCCCTACCTTCCACCGTGCGGCCCCTGAATCCGGCATGGAAGATCTTTGGACGCGCCGCCACACTTCGAGCCGTTGCCGTTCGCGTCGAGCCGTCGCATCCCTACGCGGTCGAAATGGAGTGCATCGACGCTTTGCAGCCCGGCGACATGCTAATCGCGGCGACCGATGGCGACCGGGGCAGCGCTTTGTGGGGCGAATTACTATCCACCTCCGCCCGAGCGCGCGGCGCGGTCGGCGTCGTCCTCGACGGCCTGACCCGCGACGCGGCACGCATTCTGGCCATGGACTTTCCCGTCTTTGCCGCTGGCTTCAGCCCTCTCGACTCCAAGGGCCGTCTCGATTGTGTCGAACACGGCCGGCCGATACGCTTCGGCGAATGCGTGGTGTGCCCAGGCGATTGGGTGTTCGGCGACATCGACGGCGTCGTCGTGATTCCGAACGAGGTTTGCGAGACGGCTTTGGTCCGCGCGCTGGAGAAAGTAAGCGGCGAGAACCGAGTCCGCGACGAACTGGAGCAAGGACGCAGTCTCCGCGAGGTGTTCGCGGAACATGGCATTTTATGAAGGGAGTTTTCCATTCGAGGCGTAAGCCGAGGGTGAAGAATCGCCCACGCTAGCGCTTGGGACTGGTTTCTCGCATATGTCTACCCCTTTTTGGTTGGATGCTCGCGCCCGGATGATGCTCGACGCCACGGTCGTCAATCTCAACACCGGATCGTTCGGTCCCTCGCCGCGCATCGTTTTCGACCGCGTGACCGAGCTGCGACGGCATCTGGCCGAGGAGCCGATGGATTTTCTCTTGCGCGCCATGCCGCCTTTGTTGTGGCGGGCGCGCGAACGCTTGGCCTCGTTCGTGGGAGGAGATCCCCGCCGCCTCGTGTTCACCGCCAATGTCACCACCGCGATCAACCTCGTCGCATCCTCACTATCGCCGGCCTCTCCCGGCGAGATTCTGCTGACCGATCACGAATACGGAGCCATGCACTGGTGTTGGGAGCGCGCCGCTCAGCGCCACGGCCTATCCTTGCGCACGTTCGCACTGCCGATCTTGCCGTCGTCGCCCGCAGAAATCGTGGATGCCGCTTGCGCCGCCATGACGGAGCGCACACGTATCTTATTCTTCAGCCACGTTCTCTCGCCCACGGGCATGATTCTGCCGGCGCGCGAATTGTGCGCGGAAGCCCGGCGTCGCGGCATCGTCTCGGTCGTGGACGGCGCGCACGCCCCGGCCTTTTTGCCGTTGCATCTGAATGAAATCAATGCCGACTATTACGGTGCGAATTGTCACAAATGGCTGCTTGCTCCCATCGGTTCGGGATTCCTTTATGCCGCCGCCGGCGCGCTCGAACGCTTGCAACCCCTGCAAGTGAGTTGGGGATGGCGTGACAATCGCGGCGCGATGGACGAGCGCGACGAGTTCGGATCGACACCCCGCCTCCGTTTTTTGGAGTTCGAGGGCACGCGCGACGTGTGCGCCTGGCTATCCGTACCCACGGCCATCGACTTTCAAGCGGAGTTGGGTTGGCAGTGCATCCGCGAACGCATCGGCGAGTTGACACGCCACGTCCGCAACCGACTCGCCTCCGTTGCGGGACTGACTCCCCATACACCGGACGCCGTCGATCTTTGCGGCGCGATGGTGGCATTTCAGCTACCTCCAGGTGTCGATGCTCCAACTCTGCGCCGCCGTTTGTGGGAAGAGTATCGCATTGAGGCTCCCATCGTCGAAAGACCGGATCGGCTGCTGATTCGCACCTCGACCCATTTTTACAACACCGAATCGGAAGTCGACTGTTTGGCCGACGCGCTCCCGCACCTGCTCGCCGCAAGTGTTCGTCGATAAAAGTAGGCGAGTGTGGACCGGCGTAATTCTTGAATCTCTCACATCGGTTTGGGCGATACCTTCGGTACGGATTGTTCTCGATATGCAGGTCCGCGCGGACGCAACGTGCTATCGTCGCTCAAGCCCAAGGCGGATAGAAACCTGGACTCATTGATAAGGGTGCGATGATTCGTATCGACCGACGCGAATGGATTGCGGCTCTGGCCGCCTTCGGCCTTGGCGGCTGCGCCCGATTCGCCGTGCGCCCGCCGACGCCCGCCGCCACGACCGACGTGGTCGGCATGTGGGAGCCGCGTCCAGACGAAAAGTATTATCTCATCGTGTTCGGAGCGCAAAGCACGCCGAAGGTGGCGCGCAAGACCCACACATGGGGGACCATTGTTCGCGTCCGTCGAAAAGGGGAAGACCAGAACGCCGAAATCGAAAGCCATACGATCAGCTGGTTGCCGGCGACGTTAAAGATCCGCGTCTTTCGCTTTGACGTTGAGCCTGGCATCGATCTGGGACTTCACGAAACCATCCGGTTTGCCCTGAAAAACAAGGAGCGCGTTTCCGAATGGGGGCCTTATGAATGCCGTCCGCGCCTCTATCATCGCTCGCTGGTTCAGAAGGAATTTCTGGATAGTGGCCGCATTGGTTATCAGGCGGTCGATACCATCGGCGAGGCGGCGCGGAAAGGGAACGGCTGCGATTGCATTCACGCCCTCACGGATCAAGATCCCCTCTTCAATCGCAGCCGCTATCCGTTGAATCGTTTCGGCGACTCCGCCAGCGAGTTCATCGTGCGCGAAATGTGGAAGCGCGATCTGCTCCTCCACCCGGAGCAAACCGACGATTGGCTTCAAGAGGTGTTGGGCCTCAACGAATATCCCATCGTCCGCCGCCGTTACCAGGGCAGAGTCGATCCGGAAGCGGCGAGGGAAGCCCGCGAAGCGAAATAGAAGTGCGGCGAGTTAACCGGCGAGCAAAAGAAAAGAAGCCGGCGACTTGCGTCGCCGGCTTGTGAGAATGTGTTAGGGGATGTGGGTCGTTGGTGTGCGTGCGGGCCGCGGGAAACAGCCCGAAGGGTGTTTGCTTTCAACGAACAAATCAAATGCAAGTGTCGTGCCGAAGACGGCATGAATACCGTCGATTTGACGCATCTATTTCTAATAATTCAAGTTATGATTTTTTTCTTCTCGAATGCTCTTTCGGAGAAGTGGGCAAGCGTGCAACTTTTACCGCGCAGGCTGTGTAACATCGACCAGAGCGGTCTCTTTGCGGGTTGCACACAACGAATGGTCCTCGTTAGCCGCGACGCGCAGCGGAGCGAGGGGCAACGCGCTTCTTCCCTCGCTTACGCTTCCGGTGCCGAAGATGGACCTATTTTGTCAGCCGCCCTTTCTCTCCCTGCCAAAATGACGGCTTTTCGTTTCATGCCCCCTATGCGTCCATCCCACAAGTGATTTGTCATCAAGAAGTTACACAATCCGATCTCCACGGCACACGGGTTGCTGTGTGGGTCGGTCGAAGCGTGGAGATTCTATCAATCGTGGCGAAACGTAGTGCCACCCGTTCGGTGCATCCCACCGAACGCGATTTTCGATATGCCATCGAGACGGATGAGAACCTAGCAAAAGGAGAACCGTGAATGGGGGCCAAGCAACTCAGTTACAGCGATGAGGCGCGGCAAAAGTTATTGTCCGGCGTCGGCAAGCTGGCGCGGGCGGTGCGCTGCACCTTGGGGCCTCGCGGACGCAACGCCATTCTCGACAAGGGATGGGGCAGCCCCAGCATCACCAAAGACGGCGTTACCGTGGCCGAGGAGATCGAGCTGACCGATCCCTACGAGAACATGGGGGCGCAACTCGTGAAGGAAGCGGCCAGCAAGACGAGCGATGTGGCCGGCGACGGAACCACCACCGCCACCGTCCTCGCCGAAGCCGTTTACCGCGAAGGACTCAAAATGATTGCCGCCGGCCACGATCCGATGGCCCTGACGCGCGGCATTCAAAGAGCGGTCGAGAAGGTCGTCGAAGAGTTGGCCCGCATGGCCGAGAAGATCGATCCCAAAGACTCCAAAGAGATCACGGAAGTCGCCACGATCGCTTCCAATAACAACGCCGAGATCGGCAAGAAACTAGCCGAGGCCATGAAGCTCGTCGGCGCGACCAACGGCGTCATCACCATCGAAGAAGGCAAGACGCACGATACGGAAGTCGTCGTCGTGCAGGGCATGCAGTTCGACCGCGGCTATCTCTCGCCGCATTTCGTCACCAATCAAGACACCGTCACCTGCGAGCTAGAGAATCCTTACATCCTCATCTTCGAGGAGAAAATCGGCTCGGCCAAAGACCTGATTCCTCTCTTGGAAACCATTTCCAAGAAGAAAGAGCCGTTGCTCATCATCGCCGAGGACATCGAAGGCGATGCGTTGGCGACGCTGGTACTCAACAAGCTCAAGGGCATCTTGCAGGTGTGCGCCGTCAAAGCGCCGGGCTACGGCGATCGTCGCAAAGCCATGCTCGAAGACATTGCCGCGCTCACCAAGGGTAAGGCCATCTTCAAGGATCTCGGCATTAAGTTGGAGAGCATTCAACTGAGCGATCTGGGCCGAGCCAAGAAGGTTAAAATCGACGCCGAGAACACGACCATCACGGAAGGGGCCGGAGACAAGAAGGCCGTCGAGGGACGTTGCGAGATGATTCGCCGCGAGATCGGCACGACCGACAGCGAGTACGACCGCGAGAAGTTGCAAGAGCGCTTGGCGAAGCTGGCCGGGGGCGTGGCTCAGCTCAAGGTCGGCGCTGCCACCGAGACGGAAATGAAGGAACGCAAGGCTCTGTACGAAGATGCCTTGCACGCGACGCGGGCAGCCTTGGCCGAGGGTATCGTCCCTGGCGGCGGCGTCGCTTTGTTGCAAGCGCGCAAGGTACTCGAAAAGCTCGATCTCGGCAACGAACACGAGCAAGTCGGCGTGCAACTCATCAAGAACGTCCTGGAAATGCCGTGCCGGGCCATCGCCGAGAATGCCGGTCTCGATGGCTCCGTCGTAGTGGCCAATATCCGCCGCGGCAAAGAGAAGAACTACGGCTACGATGCCGACAAGGGCGAATACACCGATCTCCGCAAGCGCGGCATCGTCGATCCCGTCAAAGTAACCCGAAGCGCGTTACAGAACGGTGCCAGCGTCGCCTGCCTGCTTCTCACCACCGAGTCGATGGTCGCCGACATCCCCGAAGAGAAGAAGGCCGACGATCACCACGACCACCACCACGGCGGTGGAATGGGTGGCATGGGTGGAATGGGAGGCATGGGTGGCATGGGCGGAATGGGTGGCATGGGTGGCATGGGAATGATGTAACCACGCTTCTCCGCGAGCAGCCTACTAGCCCGGAGCGCCAGCGACGGGCTTCAAAACCCCGTCGCTGGCGCTCCGGGCTGGTGTGGTGTGTGCGCGAGTGAGAAGAGTTTGCAAGGAGTATTGAATCATGGCGAAAGAGAAAGACGTGAGCTTAAAGGTTCGACCGCTGGACGATCGCGTGGTGGTGGAGCCGTTGGAAGCGGAAGAGAAGACGGCGGGAGGCATCTTATTGCCCGACAGCGCCAAACAGAAGCCGCAGCGCGGCCGCGTATTGGCCGTCGGGCCAGGCAAGCTCAACGACAAGGGCGAACGCATGGTGCTGTCCGTGCATAAGGGCGATGAAGTGATCTATGGCCGCTACAGCGGCAGCGACGTCGAAGTGGACGGACGCGAAGTGAAAATCATGCGGGAAGGCGACATCCTCGCCAAAGTTACCAAGTAAATCAACAGAGTGTGTAGCCGCGACGCGCGGCAGGGCGCGAACGTGCCGCGCGTCGCGGCTAACCTTCGGGAGACTCCTATATGGCAAAGCAACTACTATACACCGACGAAGCGCGCAAGAAGCTGCTCGCCGGAGCGGATAAACTGGCCCACGCCGTGGGCGTCACGTTGGGGCCGACGGGGCGGAATGTGATCCTCGACAAGAGCTTCGGCGGTCCCACCGTCACCAAGGACGGCGTTACCGTCAGCAAGGAAATCGACCTGCCCGATCCGTTCGAGAACATGGGGGCCAAGCTGGTGAATGCGGTAGCGCAGAAAACCAGCGATGTGGCCGGCGACGGCACGACCACGGCCACCATTCTAGCCTTGTCCATCTATCAAGAAGGGCTGCGCAACATCACGGCAGGGGCCAATCCGATGGGCGTGAAGCGCGGCATCGACAAAGCGGTCGAAGCCGTCGTCGAAGCCCTCGATGGCATGGCCAAGAAGCTGAGCAAGAAGGAAGAGGTCGCGCAGGTGGCGGGCATCAGCGCCAACAACGATCCGAAAATTGGTCAACTCATGGCCGACGCTTTCGAGAAGGTCGGCAAGGACGGCGTCATCACCGTCGAGGAAGGCAAAACCTCCGAAACGACGTTGGAGTTCGTCGAAGGCATGCAGTTCGACAAGGGCTACATTTCGCCGTACTTCATCACCACGCAGGACATGACCTGCGAATTCGAGGACGCCCTGATCCTCATTTACGAAAAGAAGCTGAACAACGTCCGCGACATGCTGCCGCTGCTGGAGAAAGTGGCTCAATCCGGCAAGCCGCTGCTCATCATCGCGGAAGACGTTGAGAGCGAGGCGTTGGCCGCTTTGGTGGTCAATAAGCTGCGCGGTATCTTGAACGTCTGCGCCGTCAAGGCTCCCGGCTTCGGCGATCGACGCAAGGCCATGCTCGGCGACATTGCCACGCTGACCGGCGGTCAGTTTATCAGCGAGGATCTCGGTCTGAAATTGGAGAACGTCGAGTTGGAGCAACTCGGCCGCGCCAAGACCATCAAGATCGAGAAGGAAAGCTGCACCATCATCAATGGCGCGGGCAAGAAGTCCGAGATCGAGAAGCGCATCGCGCAGATTCGCACGCAGATGGAGCATACGGAGAGCGAATACGACAAGGAGAAGTTTAGCGAGCGTCTGGCGAAGTTGACCGGCGGCGTGGCCATTGTCCGCGTCGGCGCGACGACGGAAGCGGAAATGAAACAGACAAAAGGCCGGGTCGAGGACGCCCTTCATGCAACGAGGGCGGCGACGGTTTGGCCGGGCGGCGGCATCGTGCCGGGAGGCGGCACCGCGCTCTTGCGTTGTGTCCCCGCCGTTCACGCCTTGGCCGAGAAGCTCAAGGGCGACGAGAAGCTCGGCGCGGAAATCGTGGCTCGGGCGTTGGAGAAGCCGGTGCGCACGATCGCCGAAAACTCCGGCGTCGATGGCGCGGTGGTGGCCGACGAAGTGGCGCGGCAAAAGTCGGCTACCTTCGGGTATAATGCCAACACGGGCGAGTATGTGGATATGTACAAAGCCGGTATCGTCGATCCGACCCGTGTGACGCGCTCGGCTTTGGTCAATGCCGCCAGCATCGCCGGACTCATGCTCACGACCGAGGTGATGATCACCAAGATCGATGAAGAAGAGGCCGGCAATAAGGTCCAAGGTGCCATCCGTTAACTGAGAGTTCTGAGTGCTGAGTTCCGGGTGCTGAGAAAACAGCAATGGCAACTCAGCACTCGCTCAGAACTCAGCACTCAGAACTCAGCACTCAGAACTAAAAATCATGCCTATGGTCAACAAGCGAGATTATTACGAAGTCTTGGGCGTGGTCCGCGACGCCGACGAGGACACGCTCAAAAAAGCCTATCGCAAGTTGGCCATGCAGTATCATCCGGATCGCAACGTCGGCGATGCCGAGGCCGAAGCCAAATTCCGCGAAGCCTCTGAAGCCTACGATGTTCTCCGCGATTCCCAAAAACGCCAGCTCTACGATCGCTACGGTCACGCCGGGCTCGAAGGGGCGGGCTTGCCCAATTTCGGAAACGCCGACTCGGTCATGGATATGTTCGGCGACATCCTCGGCGATTTGTTTGGAGGAGGTCGGCGGCGCGGTCCTCGTTCGGGCCGCGATTTGCAGATGACCTTGGAGATCGACCTGCTCGAAGCGGCGCGTGGCGTGCAAAAAGAGGTCAAGGTTCCACGCATGGAACCGTGTGCGACTTGTGGAGGCAACGGCGCTCAACCTGGTACCAAACCCACGAGTTGTCGTCGCTGTGGCGGCCACGGCGTCGTCATTCAGGGACAGGGATTCTTTCGCATTCAGCAGACCTGCAGCGCGTGCGGAGGACAAGGTGCCGTCATCGCGGACCCGTGCCGCGCTTGTCGCGGGCAGGGAGCCGTCGAAGTCGAACGAACGCTGACAGTCAACATTCCGCGCGGCGTGGATAACGATGTCAGTATTCGGCTCACTGGCGAAGGAGAGGCCGGGGAGCGTGGTGCCACGCCCGGCGATTTGTACTGCGTGTTGCGCATCCGTCGCCACCCCATTTTCGCTCGACACGGGCAAGATTTGCATTGCGAAGTGCCAGTGACGATAAGTCAAGCGGCCCTCGGTCGGCCCATCGAAGTGCCGACGTTGGATGGAGAGTTCGTCGCGCAGACGCTCAAGCACGGCACACAGAGCGGCGACGAGGTGCGCATTGCCGGCAAAGGCATGCCCGCGCTGCGCGGCGGCCGAACCGGCGATTTGGTCGTCCATGTGCGTGTCGTTACGCCGCGCAAACTGACCAAGCGGCAAGAGGAACTATTTCAAGAACTCGAAGAGATCGATGGCACCGAGATGCCGCCGGAACACAAGAGTTTCTTTGAACGCATTCGGGAGTTTTTCGCGCCGGAATCCTCGGCGGACAAAAGTTAGACGGAGGGTCAAACCCCACCGAAGGGTGAGAAACTATGACGGAGCAACGGGAAGAACGAGTCGCGGAAGGTAGGGCACAAAGCCAAGAGGAATTCGACGCCCTGCGCGGCCGCCTGCAAACGGCCGAGCAGCAACGAGACGAATACCTCGATCTCGCGCAGCGCGCCCGCGCCGACTTCGAGAACTATCAAAAGCGCCACAAACGCGATCTGGCCGAGGAACGCCGCTACGCACAAGCGCCGTTGGCCGCCGATCTGCTGGCGGCGATAGACAATCTCGATCGGGCGATCGCGGCGGCACAACAAGCCAAGGAACAAGGGGCGCTGGTTCAGGGCGTGGCCATGGTACAGGCTCAATTGCTCGACATCCTTCGCCGCCACGGCATTATCCGCATGGAGGCAAAGGACAAGGCGTTCGATCCGAACCTGCATCAAGCCGTGATGCAGCAGCCGAGTGCCGAGCATCCACCGATGACCGTTCTGCAAGTCCTCGAACAAGGTTATCAGATTCACGAGCGCGTTCTTCGCCCGGCGCGCGTCATCGTTTCCACGGCTGCCGACAAACCCGAATGACTCCGTTTGCGATCTCCCGCGAGACCGCGAACGGCCTTCCTAGGAGAATAAACGTATGCCGACCTATGAATATCATTGCGATGCGTGCGAACACAACTTCGACGAATTCCAGTCGATGAGCGAACCGGCCTTGAAGAAGTGTCCCCAATGCAAGAAGCCGAAACTCCGCCGGGTCTTCGGCACGGGGGCCGCCATCCTCTTCAAAGGCTCCGGCTTCTACGAAACCGATTACCGCAGCGATTCGTACAAGCAGGCGGCCAAGGCGGATCAAGACTCAGGCAGTAAATCCAGCACCAGCGGCACAGCTGGAGCAAATGGCACAAGCTCAACCGATAGTGGGGGGAAGGGCAAAAAAAGCGAGACGAAAAGCCCCAAGTCCTGAGCGGGATCGACCGATGATAGGTGTACCCTGCCCAATCTGCGACCGGCGGATGGAAGGGCGCAGTCCGGCGGAATGGCCCTTTTTTCCATTCTGTTCGGAGCGCTGCAAAACCATCGATTTGGGTCGTTGGTTGGGTGAATCCTACCGCATACCGGCTGAAGAATTGGAAGAATCTTCAACTTCCGAGGAGCCGGATCTCCGCTAATCGGCCGAAGCTCGGCCGTTTCCCATAGAGAAGAGGCGTTGTCTCGCAAGACGACGCCTCTCTTTTTTTTTC
>JAJXWW010000078.1 GCA_021781415.1 Planctomycetota bacterium | reverse complement strand
GCGGCAGGGGAGGCACGTCCACTTCATCGGGAATCGGAGGGAGATTGCCCTTGCCCGGCTGACGCGGTTCGTCGCTGTTCGCACCCTCCTTGCCGGGTTCGGGTTTGGCATCGCCCTCCGACGGTTGAGTGTCGGGGCTGCCGTCCGAGTTGGGTTCTCGCGCCGGCTGGGGCCTGGCCTGGCGCGGATCGAAACGGGATGGGCGCGGTTGAAAATCGTCCCCCGAAGACCGCTCGCCGGCGGGATCGTTCGGCGGGGGTTGAAATTGCAACAGCAGGAGGCGCGCCTTCTCGCGGTTGAACCGAACGTCGTCGATCAACTCCGCGTCGTCGCCGGCTTCTTGCATACTGAGATCGAAGCAGGCCAAGGCGGCGCGCAGGCTTCCCTCGTCGCGTCCGTCCGCCTTGCGTAGAAGGCATATCCCCAACCCGCACAGGGCACGGGGGCGATGCGGATTCGTCGCATCGAGACAACAGCGATACAACGACTCCGCTTCCATCAAGTCCGCCGAGTAGCTCTCGCTCTTGGCCGCTAAATGATACTTCGCCGCCGCCAGATAAAACGCCACCTCGGCCGGTTCGCCGCTGCGCAGTTCGGCTCGTTCGTAGAGCGCGACCGCGCGCTCGTAGTCGCCGTCCGCCGCCGCGCGTCGCCCCGCGCGAACGAGTTCCTCCGGATCGGGTTCTCGGGAAATCCGCATCTCCAAGAAGAAGGCGAACGGAACCATCGGCATCAACGAAACGAGGAGGCCGAGCGAAAAGAGGGCTTTTCGCCGCGGGTTCACGGGGTATTCAAGCATCGGTGTCCTCGCGATCCTCTCGTCGAACCGTCGCCCAGAAAGGTGAACAGCGCCAGAAATGCCAGGGCCGGAGCGAGGAACCACGCATAGCGCTGTTGGTAGACCGGAAGGGCATCGTCGCTATCCTCGCGTCGGGTCTGCTTGTCGAGGGTGTCGAGATACAGTTCGCCCAGAGGCAGCGTCCGGGTGCGCGCCGAGATGTAGACGCCTCCCGTGGCTTCGGCAAGCTCGCGCAGCGGCGTCTCTTCCAAGCGCGAACGGACGACTTGGCCTTCGTACATCAGCGGGCCGGAGTCGAGGCGAATGATGCTGGCCGCGTTGGGATCGCCGATGCCGACCGCGTGGATGCGGATACCCAGCGCGGAGGCGATGCGGGAACCGTTTCGCCATTCGGCGTCTCGACGGGGATCGTCGCCGTCGGACAACAGCAGCAAATCGCGCGCGCCGGCGAAGCGGGGATCGTCGCCCGTCGCGGCCAAGATCAACGCCTGGCCCAAGCGCGTGCCGGATTTCTCGCCGGCCGGTGGTTGCAAGTCGCGCTCTTGGGCCACGGTCTCTAAATTGTCTAATAGAGATCGAAAATGATCGTAATCGTGCGTCAGCGGACAAGCGAGGCGCGCCTTGCCGGCAAAGCAAACGAGGGCCAACCGATGTCCGCCGTGCCGTTCGACGGTATCGGCGAGGTCGAGCAAGGCTTCGCGGGCGCGGGCCAATCGGCTGGGGGATTCGGCGAGCATACTCCGACTGCAATCGAGGACGACGACGACATCGCGCCCAGGAGCGGTGGATTGACTCCAATCGCGCCCCCATTGTGGTCCCGCCATGCCGACGATCAGAGCGAGCAAGCCCGCCATCAGACACATTCCACGCAGCCGACTCCATCCGCGCCGCGAGGCCATCTGCAATTCGACCGCCGAGGGTTGACCCAACAGCGCCAGCGCTTGGCGTCTCCGTCGTTCGCTCCATATCCCCAATGCCACGAGCATGGGCAGAGCCAACGCAAACCAGAGCAGCCAGGGATGAGCAAACGCACGATGCAACATGATCCCATCTCTTCAAGGGATTCGCCGCCAAATCGTTCGTTCCAACGCCAGACCGCCGCCGAACAGCGCGAACGCCGCCGCTGCCAGCCACGGATAGCCTTCGTGATAGCGGCGATACTGAAAGCTACTCGTCTCGGCGCGCTCCAGCGCGTCGATGTCGCGGCACGCATCGAGCAGCCCTTGGGTGTCGCGGGCTTGAAAATAGCGCCCTTGGGAGATGTGGGCCATCTCTTCGAGGGTCCGAGTCGCCGCCGCGCGCGTCTCACCGGGGCTATCGGCGAGCTCGCGGCTTCCGCGCTCTTTCGAGGTAGTGCCGCTTCCCCCCGCATCGACGGTATAGATGGGAACGTGCAGACCGTTGGCCACCTGCGCGGCCTGGCGCGGCGTCCATCCCGACTGCGGCCGCGGGACATTGTGATCGCCGTCGCTGAGCAGAACCAACACCTTGCGTCTCGGTCCCGCCGCATCCAATCGAAGCAGTCCCATCGCCACGGCGTCGCTGAGGTTCGTCTCCGAATCGCCGGGTATCGTGCGCGGCTGTTCGGCATTCAAGATGCGCAACAAGACGGAATGACTGAGGGTAAGCGGACACGCCGTTTCCGGCCGCGTGGCGAACGTCACCAGCCCTATCCGGTCGGTGGGTCGGCCCTGAAACTTCGTGACATCGACCCCTTCCACGACATCTGGAAATTTTTCTCCGCCGGCGACGAACAACCCAAACACCTTCTTGACGGCCTCAAGGCGCGTTATCGCTTCTCCGCGCCAATCGAAATCTCGCTCGGCCATGCTCCCGCTGACATCGACGAGCATCATCAGAGCGATACCTTCGGTTTCGATCCGCGTCTGCAAGTCGGGCCAGCGCGGCCCAGCCAAGGCCGCGATGAGCAGCGCCAGCGCCAGCGAACGAAACATCGCCGGACCCCAACGAGCCAGTTTCGCTCTTCCGGGAGGCAAGCTCGCCAAATCGCCCAGAGCCGGATGGCGCAGCGCGTTGCGCCGCCGCCTCAGCCACCACCACAACAACGGCGGAACGAGCGTCAACAGAACGAGAAATACGGGATTGGCGAAGTGAGGCATCATGGCAATGGCAGCGTCTCGAAGGTTCCCTTCAGCTTAACACCTCGGCAACGAGGCAACAAGTCACCGCTTTCCTCCTTCAGCAAAGCATGTGCCAAAGAATGCGTATCCTCGTTCCCACGCTCCGCGTAGGAATGCACATCCGGACGCGGAGCGTGGGAAAGAGGAGAATGCCGAGGTCATGGCGTCAGTCTCGCCGCGCATCGGGTGACGAGTGAGGAAGGTTTCGCCGCTCGCGGTCAAAAGTTCGCCGCCGCCATTGCTTGGCCTCGTCTGGACACGGCACGGCGTTGGCGGCTATGGTACACTCTCGGAAGGCGGTTTCGGAACCCGCCTTCGGACTCACCGGACCAAGGCGACGAGCGCTTCCATGTCCTGGCTGCTCGAACTACGGTTGATCCCCCTGTTCGGCTTCTATCTCGCCGTCATGTTCCTGCTTTCCACTTGGGTGCGTCTCCGCCAGTACGGCACGATTCTTAGTCTGGTGCGCGGCATGCCCAATCGTTGGCCGCGCTTGCTCGCGCTCGTCCGGCAGCACATTCACATCTTCCTCACCTGGGGTACGGTGTTGCCCTTGGCGATTCTCTTGGCCATTTTCGCTCTGAATTATCTGGCAAGCCGATGGTTGTGGCCCCGCGCCGACGAGTTTACCGTGCGGCAGTTGACCGAGTTGTACTTGGCGTGGCCGGCCGTATTCACCTTCGGAGCGGCGATGGCAGCCTTCGACTTGTGGGGAGTCTTCAGCGTCTCGGACATCGACCGAGCCGAGATGGAAAAGTATTTCGATCAGGCGGAATACTGGTTGCGCTCCTGGACCGCGCCGGTCGTGCATTTCTTCACGCTGGGGCACATCAACCCGCGGCAGATGGTGGCGGTGGAGGTGCGCGCCGCGCTGCTGAGTTCGAGCCGAATGCTGAATAGCACCTTATGGTGGGTCGCCACCCAAGCGGGACTGCGAATCGCTTTTGGATTGTCGTTGTGGTTGTCTTACGCCTTATAACCCAGGCTGCGCGAGGTTTTCTAGCCTGGATTGCGCACCACAGAGAACGCCGAGAACGCAGAGGAAGAAAGAGAAATGAGCTAAGTACACCGGCCTCGCATGTCGCCGAGGCAAACTCGTCCGCCCCTCCATGAGCTTAAACTTTTGAGAGACAATCTGTTGTATTTTCTCTACGATCTCCGCGATCTCCGTGGTGACCTATTCGAGCTAGGACCGAGCGCGACGAAAGCTCCTCTCTCCTAACCGTACGCGGGGCGGGGGTGAGGCGAACTGCGGGTTCGACTGGACACGAACGAAGTCGCTCGCTATGTTCCCACGCGCCCAGAGGAGGTAGGCGATGAGCGCGCGGATCGCGTTTGGAACATTCTTGCTGGTTGGCACGCTGAGCGGCTGCCTTTCCGACCAGCAGAAACTAGCGACCGTTCCGATGAATCTTTTCCATTCCACGAGCCAAACGCGCGCGGCATCGTTCAAACAAGCTCCGAAGGCCACGACGGAGCTATCGCTGCGGGTGGACCGATTGGGCAAACAACTTCTCACCGCCAATCCGAATGTCAAACAGAAAGTCGGATTCTTGACCTTGGGTCTGCCGCACGAGGAAATCTTCCATCGAACCCAAAAGGATGCCGGGACGATTTGCATTACCGAGGGGTTGGCCAAACAGTGCAAGAACGACGG
>JAJXWW010000061.1 GCA_021781415.1 Planctomycetota bacterium | reverse complement strand
TCGCTGGCCATGAATACGCGATACCCCTGATCCTTGAGGCCGTTGCGCAGCACGTCTTGCAAATGTTCGTCGCGTTCGGCGACGAATACAGAGCGAGACGGAGCGCGCCCATCGCCCTTGTCCCCCTTGCCCTCGACATCGCGCCGCACGGCTTTGATGGCATCGACCAGTTGCGTCGGCGTTTGGTAGCGCTGCTTGGGGTCGAGCGCCATCATGGTTTCCACCAACGAAAGGACGCTGGGCGGCCCGTCGATTTCGCTGGGGCCGATCGGTTTGACTTCCTCGAAGCGTTCTTTCCGCATGCGCGAGTGTTTGTCGCGCGTCATGGTGATCGGCGAGCGTCCCGTCATGCACTCGTAGAGAACGCAACCGAGGAAATAAATATCGCTGCGCACGTCGCCGGATTTCACGCCGGTGGCACGCTCCAGGCCGGCATAATCGACGGTGCGATCGACCTTCTCCTCTTCCTTTTTGGCCAGCGTCGAAAAGAATTGAGCCAGGCCGAAATCCACCAGCTTCGCCTCGCCGTTGCTGGAGATGAGCAGGTTCGTCAGTTTGATGTCGCGGTGCCCCATGCCTCGGCTATAGGCGTAGGCGAGTCCGCTGGCGGCATCGGAGACGATGCGCAGCGACTCGGCGACATTCAATTTCTTGCGGATTTGCAGAATTTCGCGGAGATTGCCGCCTTCCACGAACTCCATGACGAGATAGTATTGGCCGGAGGAATTGTCGCGGTTGATGGCCAACACCTCGACGATGTTGGGGTGTTTCAGCGTCAACCCGACTTTGCCCTCGCGGATGAACAGGTCGATGCGCGCCTGATCCTCGCTCCAGCGCCGGCGCAGCACCTTGACGGCGACGACGCGGCCGCTGCGCGGATCGTCGGCGCGGAATACCCGGCCAAAGCTCCCCGACGAGATCTTGTAGAGAATGCGATAGCCGCCCAGGAAAAAGCCGTCGATGTCGCCCTTCAGCACTTTGCCGCTCTGCCACGGGGTCAGTAGGCTCTTGCGTTCCATCGCGCTGCGAAATTGCATCAAGTCCGTACCGTCGCCCATCTCGTCGCGCACTTCGGCCAATTGGGCGTCGGTGACCAGTCCGAGTTTGAGAATCATTTGCTTGAAGGCATTGACATCCATCGAATCCATGGCTGATCCCATTCGGACGCGGTTGCGCGGTAGCGGCGCGATGCTCTCATCAAATCCCAACAATTTATTTTACCCGTCTTTCGCGTTCTGCCAAGCGAGAGCGAACGCGATTACCGTTTGGAGGAAATGGGAAGGAACTTCGCGGTCGGAAGATAACGATTGTCGCAATTCTGCTTGCCCCTTCTCCTCGTTCCCACGCAGGACGGCGAACCGGCAGCGTTAGCTGCCGGGTATCGTTCTCTCGAGATCGGCGAACGCTTGCCGGGCTTCGTCGGGATCGCGGATGAGACGACGCAGCCGGTCGGCGTCGAGGCGGTTGTCGAACGCGGCGAAGAGTAGATTGGAGCGAGGAAAGCGCGACGCCAAGGCGGCAAAGCTCTTGCGCTGGCTTCGGGCGTCCTTCTCGTCTCCAAGCTGGCGCGCCAGGTCGGCAGCAGTCGCCAGCGCCCATTGGCGCAGCCGCTCGCAATCGGCGCGATAAGCCAGGAAGCGTTCGTAATGCGGACGATACATCTGCACGATCTCTTCGGGCATCGTCTCCCTTCCCAGCGAATGAAAGTAGGCTTCCACGTCTCGCCAACTTTTCAGATCGGGATTGTTGTCCAAGATGGCGACGAGATTCTCGTAAGTGCAGTCGGTCATCGCGCGCAACAGGCGGAGATAGTCCGGCGACTTCACCTTGACTCGATAGATCGCCTCGGCTCGGTTCTCGAATTGAAGGACGCTGCCTTCCTGATCCGAACCGGCCAACGATTGGAGCAGATCGTCGATCTGTTCGCTCAGCGTCGCCCCGCGCGGGGAATAGGCGTCCACCGCGACGAGCCGAAGTCGCGCGGCGAGGTCCAAGACTTCGGAGGAGCGGGCGTAGGCCAATCGCCCAACGTCGAAGCAAGCCAACAAGATCAAGTCCGCTCGTTCGCCGTAGTCCGTGATCTTCTTCGCCAACGGATGAATCAGTTCAAAAATAAGCGTGCGGCCTTCGGGCAAGGCATCGTCGTCGAACAGTCGCGGATAGCGGTCGATGGCGAGACGGCGCGCCGCGCCGAGATAATCGAACTCGTCGCCGGTTTCGCGGTCGGAGCGCCGCGTCGCTCCCTCGATGGCTCCGCGCGTCGTGAACCAGACGCGCCCCTCGTGCCGAAACACCTGGATCAACGAGCCGTCGATTTTTCGCGGATAGCGCAGCGAGACGTTCGGTTCTCCCATCAACGCGTTCAAGTCGGCCACCGTGACCTCGCGCTCGCCGAGATTGTAAATCTTGATGAGCGGCAGCGACACCAGACGGTAGGGCTGACGGCGATAGACGATGCCCTTGGCATAGAGTTGATGTTCTTCTTGCGGGGTATACAAGACTTGGCTGGCATTGGCCAACACCAGCGGGCCGCTCTCGCGCTTCAGCAACAGCGGATCGCGGTCGATGGCGTCGAGCAGGGCGGCGGGGCGGTCGCGCAACTTCTGCAACAAGCGATCCAGACGTAATTCCATGAGATCGGGCCTTCGAGACGAACCGAGGAAACCGTCCATCGGCTTCTGTCGTGCAGAGGACACGGCGACATCGCGGCGGGTTCGTGGGCTTCGCGTCGGCTCACGCCCTAGGACCGACGCGGAACCATTCGCTCCACTGAGTCGCATCCAAGATCAAGTTGTTGTCGGCGGTTGGGACATCGGCGAACAGGGCGAGACCGAGGAGGAATTGCTGGCCGTCGGCGCGAACGGGTCCAGCGGCGAGGAGCCAAGGCGAAGGCTTGCCGGCCGGTTCCGGGCGATGGGTCAGCCGAAAGAATGTGGGCGCGAAGCCGTGTTGGCTGAGCTGGGCCGGCCAAGCGCGCACGCGGGGCCGATCTTGCCGCACGATGTTGCCCAAGCCACGGACGACGCGCTCCAGCGCCGGTTCGACCGCGCCGTCGGACGGCAAGGACCGTTTGCCCATCGGTGCCATCACCACCAAACGCACGCGAACGGGCTGTCCGTGCAGGAATAAGCGCGACGGTCCCGGACCCGCCGGCGGATACTCGACCAGCTTTTCGACAAGCCCTCCGTCGGCATCCCGCGGCGGACGGCGACCGCGCCGCAAGAACAGAATCAGCAGCAGCAATAACAGCAGCGCTCCGCCGACGATGGAGTAGAAGACATTGTTATTGTCGATCAGCGGCCGTCCGGGCGCGACATCGGCCACGAGGTTGACGAAAGATGACATACCCAAGTCGCTCCCATGAGTTCCGCCTTGCCGAGACTTTCCTCTATCATGTTGAGAGAATGATGCCCCACGATCAAGCCCCCACCGTCTTTCGAGTCGATTCGGGGATCGACAGGTCGGGGCGGGCTTGTACGATGTCCTCATGGGAGTGGTCGGCAGTCGTGGCACGCGATCGCTCCTTCCTACCAGACCAGCGGTTCCGTCGAGATTTGCCTTGCGGTGGTCCGAGGAATTTTTTACCCCCTTCATTCGATGCTCGGGAGATAGACATGGCGTCGCAGCGAAAGCGATCGACTCGGTGGAGTTGGTGTGCGTGTTTCCTGGTGTGGGCCGCGTGGCTATCGAACGGTCGGGCCGAACCAATCGAGATACCACCGGGGGCGAAATCGCTCGCTTCCGCACTGGCGAAGGCGAAACCGGGGACGACGATCGTACTGCCGGCCGGCACCTTCTCCGGCGCGAACAAGCTCCCGCCCGGCGTGAGCCTGCGCGGGGCGGGATATGCGAAGACCTATCTCGACGCCGGCGCGGCTCCGGCAGCCATCGCCCTTGGAAAAACGGAGAACTGTCGCATTGAGGATCTGACCGTTCAAACCAAAGGTACGGCTGCTCTTGTGGTCGAAGACGCGCGGAACGTCACCCTTTGCCGGGTCCGCATTCAAGGAGGAGCCTTGGGAATTCAATGGACGAACGTGGAAGGCGGGCGCGTCGAAAACTGCATTGTCGCCGATGCGCTCGTGGGCCTGTCGTTCAACCGAGTGCGCAATGTCACCGTCGTCAATTGCACGTTTGCCGACAATGCCTCGGTCGGTCTCAGTCTCAGTGAGACGCAAAATGTCCGTGCGTTCAACAATCTCGTGGCGAATGCCGGCACGGGTATCGTCGTCAACGGCAAGCACGAAGGGGTGGCCGTCGATTACAATTTGTATCGCTGTTTAGTCGCCGGAAAGACGGACGGACAAGTCAGCCGTTCGACCGTGCCGCAATGGCGCGATCTAACGAACGGTCTGGATGCCCATTCGGTTGCTCTGCGCGTTCATTTCGCCAACGCGGAATCCGGAGATTATCGACCCGTTTCCGTCCTGGATTGGGCACCGTGGCGCGCGACGACTTCCGATTGGGGAACGGAGACACTCGCCGATGAAAAAGCTCCCCTCGCGGACATCGACGGGTTTCCGCGCGTCGGTGCCTTCGATGTGGGCGCTTACGAAGCGCCTCCCCTCCCCGCTCCCAAACCGGATGCCGAATTCGTCATCTCTCAGAAGGAAGGGACCAAAAGCGCGGGCGTTTTCCGTCCCGATGGAACGCTGGTGCGGTATCTTTTTCACGATCTGCCGCTCAAGAAGGGAACCCACGGATTCGTCTTGCCGAGTCGAACGCAGTTGGGCGAACCCATTTCGGCGGGAGCATACGAAGTGCGCGTGGTCGAGAGCCGATTGAGCTGGAAGTATCGCCGCATCACCGGCAACTCGGGAGTCGATAGTCGGCGCGACAACGCCGATCAGAGCCACGTCCGGGTCGTTCGCTTTGCTCCCGATGGCGCACTGCTGATGGCCAACGGTTGGAACGAACGCAACGAGAATCTGCGCAGTCGCAATTTGCAGACGGGGCGCGCCCAGTGGGTGTTTCAAGGAAACGCCGAGCCGGTGGGATTGTGCGTCCGAGGAGAGTTCGTCTATTTCCTTCGCCCACAGGGGACAAAAGATACCTACATTCTCTCTCGACTCGATGCGCGCGACGGCAAGCTGATGCCTTGGAGCGATCCCAAGCACGGCTTTCAAACGCTGACCGACACCCAACTCAACGGCATGGACGAGATGGACGGCTCGCTCTATCTGGCCGACACGAAGAACAACAAGATCTATCGAGCGGCGACCGATAAACTGCGGTTTGCGGAGTCGATCCCCTGTCCCTCTCCCTCGCAACCCGCGGCCGACCGCGCGCGCAAAGTCCTCTGGGTTCTGAGCGGCATGGAGAAGCTGATCGCGCTGTCGCCAAAGGGGGAGCGACTCGCCGAGTTTACCGGCGTTCGCGTTCCGGTCGGCTTGGCTCTCAACGGAGACCGCCTCGCCGTTGCCTCGGCTGCCACGGGTAAAATCCACCTTTTCGATTGTTCCAATCCGAAACAGTTGCGAGCCATTCGCACCGTGGGTCGAGGCGATGGGCCTTTCGGACCACTGCTGCCGGATCGCTTCCACTTTCAGGCGGGACTTTACAGCGAATCGCGCCCCGTGTCGTTGGCACTCGATGAGAAGGAACGCATCGCCTTGCGAGATGCTTCCGGGCGCGTCGTCGTCCTGACGGCATCTGGCGAGGCCCAGTACGCCAGTATCTCGCAGTTCGGCAATCAACCGACCTTGGCCCTGTTCGACGACGACGCGCGGCCGCGCCTCTTCGATCATCGCGGTCGATTCTCATGGTGGATCGACGCCAAGGCGGGACGCTGGCAACCCGATGCCTATTGGGGGCTACCTTCGCAGACGGCTCAAGGCGATTGCATCGTCGGCTACTTCTCCGATGGCGGAAAGAAGTTCGGCATCGTGCGCGGCGAGTGGCGCGAACCGGGGCAGAAGAACGCTCAAGGGGCGCTGCTCATCGTTCGCTTCGAGAAACATCTTGGCCGGCCCGTGCTGCTTTACACACCGGCCAAAAACGGCCAATGGGTGGTACGGCGCGATGCCAATAACGATGGCTCCATCGACGACAAGGACGGATCGGGAGATCCGGTGCTGGACACGAACGGCAAGCCGGTGCGTTGGCCCCTCGTGGCGCGTTGGATGTTCGCCGAACCGGACGGCAACGGTGATTTCCGCACGACCGTCGGCATCGGCCTCGACGGCATCGGCTTCCTTTGGAAGCGGAAGGGTCTCGATGCCTCCGGCGTGCCGATTTACGAATTTCCGCCCGAATCGCTGCTGCGCGCCCAGCGACCGGCCATTGCCTCGCCTTATGACTTTTCCAAGATCGAAGATGTCCGCAATCAATCCGAGTCGCGGATCGCGAAAGACGGACGGCTGTTGGCGACGTTCCAGTTTCGCCATAGCCCGCTCAACAGCCTGAGCAACAGCGGCGGTAGCGACCTCGCCCTCTTCGACCGCGAAGGCCACATGCGCTGGCTGCGCCCGCTCAACGATTACGCGCCCATCCAAGGAATTAAACGCATGGGGAAGAAGGCGTTCCTCACGAGTTGGGGACATCAAGCCGAATGGATTGGACTCGACGAGAACGGTCTGGGTCTCGGTCGCCTCGGCTTCCCCGCCGAGGCACAATGGACGGGCATGTGGGTCGATCATCCCGGCCAATACTTGACCTTCGACGGGAACGACGGCAAGGTTCACGTCGCGGTGGGCGACTACATGATTAACGGCACGCACTGGCTCACTCTCGACCACAACGACGATTTTCTCTCGACCCGCTTCCCGTTTAAGCTCGATGCCGCCTCGTCTCGCGCCTTGGCGTTTCGTCCGGTGAAAGCGTTCGATCGACTCGGCAAGGCCGCCGCGCCCAAGGTTCTGATTCGTCGTCTGAATGGACCGATGAAAATGGACGGGGATTTGAACAAATGGCGCGCGGCCGGCATCACGCCGCAAGTTCTCATGCTTCCCGTCACCGCCTCCGGTTCCATCGACGGCCCAAAAGATGCCAGCGCCGTTGTCCGGCTCGCCTACGAAGGAAATAACCTCTACGTCCAGGTCCTGCGCTTCGACGATGTCGTCACCTTCCACCAGCCGGTCGCCAAGTCGCACCTGCAGGATACGTTTGAAATAATGATCAACGGTTTCTTCGATGGTTTTCAGTGGAGCGTCTCCAACTATACCGACGCAGCACCGGGGATGGTGCGGCGGCGATTCTTTTTCGGCAAGCTCGAAGACCGCACTCCGGCCGAGCATGCGCCTCGCTCCGTCCGCGTACTCGACAAAGCCCAGAGCGTCGACGAGCGCAAGTTGATCGAGGCCGTTTATGGCGTCGATATGTCGGACTGCAAGGTTATCGTGACCGAGTTCAAACTACCCATCGATAAAATAACCTATCGCGGCTCCGAAGAGTCGCTATTTTCCGTGAGGAGGGGCGCGACGTTCTGGTTGGGGCTAATGCTGTGCGACAACGACGTGCCGGGAACCGACGTGCAAGACTATCTCGTGTGGCCGTCCTCTTACGGCACGTTCCAGCCCAAGGAGGATGGAGCGCTGGCGGTGTTCGAGTGATTCGCGCTCTCGATTTCAAAACGAAGGGAGGAGAAAAAAACGCTTATCCCTCGCGGGCGATGTATTCGTCTTCGCGTCGTTTCTCCTCCAGGCATTCGATGAAGTCGGCGTGGACCGACGGGTGAAGCCGTTGGAAGAAGGATTCTTCGAGTTGGTGCGTTCGGATGAGGAAGGCGACATCGCCGAAGTCGTAATAGCGACGCGCTGCCAGTTTGAGTTCGATCAGTCGCGGCAGGGTGAGGACGCGAATCTTGTCGATTTCCTCGCTGGCGTCGGTCGGATCGGGAAAAGGAAACGGTCCCGGCTCGCCCGTTCCCCGAAAGCTACCCGTTACCAGACAGTCTACTGTAACCCCGCTTTGCTTTTCGACGAAGCGGCGCGCTCGTCCGGCTACTTGCGCGTATACGGAACCGACCAGGTGTTCTCGAAAGCGATCCAAGCCTTCGCGGGTCAGCAGCACGTCCACATCCCTGGTCGTCCGTTCCGCCCCATGCGCGTTGACGGCCATCGCTCCCGCTATGGCGTAGGGAATACCCGCTTTTTTCAGATGCCGAGCCAAACGGCGCATCGTTTGATGCTGGGGACTGCGCTTTTGAAAGAACATTCCAATCTCCTTCAGTCGATTCGTAAAACTGAAAGTCTTGGAGTCAAACCTCGCGTTCTCGCCGTCGCGCCGATTCGTCGCCATGGGTTATCTCTCGTCGACAACCGTTCGTTCTCCGTCCGCCGGGAAGCGGCGCGTCGGACGTTGCCGACGCGCCTTGGAGAACGAGTGGACATCAGGGATTATTCAAAGGTGTAATCAAACAGGTGTGCTTGCTTTTCTGGTCGTGGCCGGTGACGACCGATTTGCCGTCCGGCGTGAAGGCGATGCAGTACGCGCCGAACGCCTTCAGTTTCTTCGCCAGCAGCTTCTTTCCGGCGGCGACATCCCAGAGCGTAATCGTGCCCTTATAGCCGCTCGTCGCCAATTTCTTGCCGTCCGGCGAAAAAGCCAAGCCGTAGAGGTCGTCTTCGGTCGGCCCCATCTCTTTCAGTTGTTTGCCGGCTTTGATGTCCCACACGCGAACGAAGCGATCTTGGCCGATGGTAACGAGTTGCTGGCCGTCCGGCGTGAAGGCAACCCCCATGACGCCGCTCACAATCGGACTATCGGGCATTTTGATCGTCTTGATCTCTTTTTGTCCGGCCACGTCCCAGAGTTTGATGACGGCATCCGCGCCGCTCGATGCGAGCGATTTGCCGTCGGGACTAAAGGCGACGCTGTAGACGTGATTTCCGTGCGCGCCGAGGTTCTTGATTTCCTTGCCGTCGGCGGGGTTCCACAAGCGAACGCTTTTATCGGAACTGCCGGATGCCAGCAATTTGCCATCGGGATGAAAGGCGATACTGTCCACGATGTCGGTATGCCCTTTCAACTCGCGGATGAGCTTTCCGTCAACGGGGTTCCAAAGCCGAATCGTTTTGTCGTGGCTGGAGGACGCCAATATCTTGCCGTCCTTGCTGAAGGCGACGCAATAGACCGGCCCCGCATGGCCGGTCAGCGTTCGGATCTCCTTGCCGGCAGGAAAGTCCCACAGCTTGATGGTGTTGTCGAAACCGGCCGTGGCCAAAACCTTGCCATCGGGGCTGAAGGCAACGCTGTAAACCAGGACATCGTGCCCCTTCAATTCCCTGGAATCCTCGGCCATCAGAGGGAGGCCGATGACAAGGACGAGTGCAAAGGTGAGTAGGCATCGCTTCATGATAAGTGGCTCTCCCTCAATGCCCGATCCGCCGCGGCCGGTTGGGAAGCGTAAGAACCTCTCGCGCTTCTCAACTGGCTGCGGCGCACCGAACTCATGGTGTTAACTCGACTCGGTCGCTTCGACATCGGGTGCGAAGCCGCGCCGCAGGGTGTTCTCCGTAATTGTACTACTCAGCACGAATTGCAACAAATAATCGGGACCGCCGGCCTTGGAGCCGATGCCCGACATTTTGAATCCTCCGAACGGCTGGCGATCCGCGAACGCGCCGGTGATCTTGCGATTGATATAGAGGTTGCCGACGCGAAACTCCCGTTCGACGCGCGCGATGTTTTGGGGGCTGCGCGAGAAGAATCCGCCGGTCAGCGCGTAGGCCGTGCCATTGGCGATTTCCAAAGCGTGGTCGAGATCGCGCGCCTTCAACACGGCCAAGACCGGCCCGAAGATCTCTTCTTGGGCAATGCTTGCCGACGGGGCAACGTCGTCGAAGAGATGCGGCGGGACGTAGTAGCCCTCGTCTTGGAACGATCCGACTTCGCCGACGAAGACGAGCCGTCCTTCGCTCTTGCCCTTTTCGATGACGGCCAAGATGCGCCGTTGCGCTTCGCCGTCGATCACTGGGCCGATGCTACAGCCCGGATCGTCGGCGGGGGCGATTTTCAGACTGCGGATCGCTTCCACGAGACGGGCGACGAACGCATCGTGGAGCGACTCCGGCACGATGACCCGGCTGCACGCCGAACACTTCTGACCCGAATAGCCAAAAGCGCTGGCCACGACGCCGTGGACCGCTTCGTCCATGTCGGCGTCATCGTCCACCACAATGGCATTCTTCCCGCCCAACTCGGCAATCGCCCGCTTGATGTGTTGCTGCCCGGCCCGCACCTCGGCGGCACCGCGCGCGATGGCCAGTCCCACGGCGCGCGAGCCGGTGAAGGCGATGGTGGCCACGTCGGGATGCTCGACGAGAGCGGGTCCGATCTCTTCGCCCACGCCCGGCAAATAAGCGACGACACCAGGAGGCAGTCCAGCTTGCTGAAACACCTCCATCAATTTGGCACCGACAACGCTCGATTGTTCGGCGGGCTTCATCACCACCGTGTTGCCGGTCACGAGCGCGGCGACGGTCATCCCGCACAGGATGGCCATGGGAAAGTTCCACGGCGCGATGACGACCGTGACACCGCGCGGTTCGTAGAAATAGACGTTCGCTTCCCCTGGGACATCGCGCCGCCTCGGCTGGGCCAGCCGCAGCATCTCGCGGCCGTAGAACTCGCAGTAGTCGATACTCTCGGCCATGTCGGCATCGGCTTCGCGGCGCGGCTTGCCGCACTCGTAGACCTGCCATGCCGCCAACTCGAATCGACGACGACGCATCGCCTCGGCGGCGCGAAACAGATACTCGGCCCGCGACGCCGCCTCCGTGTCGCGCCATGCGGGAAATGCCGCTTTGGCGACGGCGACGGCTTCGTTCGCTTGTTCCACATTCGCTCGCCCGCAGACGCCGACAATCCGCGACTTGAGCGAGGGATCGACCGAAGGGAAAGTCGTCGCGGTGGGTACGCTCTTTCCAGAGATTATCGGCCAATAGGTTCGTCCGAGTTGCGACGCCACTTCCGCGAGGGCGGCATCCATCTCCCGCCGCGCCTCGGCCCGGCTGAAATCCGTCAGCGGTTCGACTCGAAACGGAGACGGATGCGACTGAGGACTCGCCTCATCGGAGCGCCGTTCGCGCAAATCCATAGGTGTTCATTCCTTGTGAACTGGTGCGGGCGGGCCTTTGGCCTTCGGCTTCCTCGCCCACGGCGACTCTCGATGCTTCCGGATCGCTCGCAGCCATTCCGCCACGTTCGTTCTTTTCGACTACCAGCCGAGCGCTTGGCGCAATTCTTCGAGTCCGCCTTGCAGCGCCGCTTCGACGCTTGCAAACGTCGAACCGCCGTCGAGGCGTCGACCGTTGATGGTTTGGGTGATGCGGCAGCCGTATTGTCCCTTCACCGGCACGGCCATGAGCAGATAATGCGGCTCCTTGCCGAGATAGACCAACCAAGACAGACCGTCCTTGCTCGCTTGCAAGTTCACGCCGCGCCGCGTCAGCCAATCGGGGGTGGTTGTCGTCATATTCTGTCCTCTTTATCCTTTTGTATCTCGTTACTCCGGCAGCGGTTGCCCCTTCGTCTCCGGTGCGAAGGGTAGGACGATGAGGCCGATCAGGAAGACGGCGCACATGCTCACGCCGGCGTAGCGCATCGGCTCGTGATAGTCCTTGAAAACGCGGTTCGTGAGTAGTCCCAACATCGTCGGACCCAGCGCCGCCACGAAGCGGGCACCGTTGTAGCAGAACGAGGTTCCCGTGCTGCGCAGGCGCGTGGGGAACAATTCCGGGAAATAAATGGCATAACCGCCGAAGAGAGCGAGCTGACAAAAGCCCATGATCGGGATCATCCAGAACACGTCGGCGATGGTGCGGAAACACGAGAAGACGAAGGCGGTGCTGAACAGCGCCAGCACGAAAGAAATGGCGAACGTCTTGCGCCGGCCCAAATGATGGGTGACGATGCTGAAGCCGTAGACGCCGAAAAAGGCACCGATGTTCAGGGTCAGCGAGGTTACGCCGGCCCAGAATCCGACGAGGCCGTCGATTTGCTCTTTGGGTAGTCCTCGCTCTTCAAATACCTTGCGGAAGACGAAGCGTTGCAAGTCGATGCTGAAAAAGCCAATGCCCCAAAGCCCGATGATGCCGGACGAGGCCAGCAACAGACCGACGACGGCGTTGCGCGTCCAGCGGGGATTGCCAAAAAGTTCGCCGAAATAGGCGCGGAGCCGTTCGCCGGCGCTGCTCTCGGCGGCCATCGCTTGCCAGCGTTCCGGCTCTTTCAAGCGCCGCATGATGAGCAGCGTCAGCAAGGCGGGCAGGGTGCCGACGAGAAACATGCCGCGCCAGCCGTAGTCGCCGCTCAAGAGGCCGTGCTGCGTCAAATAGCCCTGAAACATGCCGACGAGGGCGGCGGTGATGTTGCCCACCGCCGACAGGGCTTGCAGCAGCCCCAATGCAAACGGCCGGGCGCGGTCGGGCATGACCTCCGCCACGAGTGAGACGCCGACCGCGAACTCGCCTCCCACTCCCAAGCCCGTCAGAAACCGATAGACCGAAAAGTCGAATACCGTGCTGGAGATCGCGCTCAATCCGGTGAAGAACGAATACAACAAGATCGTCAACATCAAAGAGCGAACACGGCCCAGCAAGTCGCCCAACATCCCAAAAATGAGTCCGCCCGTTCCCCAGCCGAGGAGGAAGATCGACGTGGCATAGCCGCCGTATTCTTGCACTTCGCCGTCGGTGGGCGGCCGTCCAAGATCGTGGGAGAGGACGGAACGAATCGCCGGAGCGCGAGCGATATTGAATAATTGTTGATCCATCGTATCGAACAACCAGCCGAGCGCGGCCACCGTGAACACGAACCAGTGATAGCGATTGAGCAAGCGCCACCACGGTCGATTGTCGGAATCAAAAACGGGTTTGGAGGAAGTCGAGGGGTCGTCGCTCAGGTGCATGGCGAAGTACTCGCGGCCGCGGGCGGGACTAAGTCGAGGGATTCAAAGTCCTGATTGATATACCGTCTTCCATCTCAATCGGCTATCTTCTCGGCCATCGGCTATCGGCAATCGGCTATCGGCATTCGGCTATCCGACTCGTAGGATAATCGATGTTCGATGCCCGATCGCCGATTGCCGTCACAAGATCGCCGATTGCCGAAAGCCGATAGCCGATAGCCGAAAAGATAGCCGAAAGGTTGGCATTCATCCATGCGTCAGGTTCTGTTTTACATCCCGCTCAAGGCCGACTGGCTGCCGGCAAATCTGCCGTTGTACGTTTTCCTGTTCGTGGCCGGTCTCAGCCTGGCGGGGATCGTCTGGTTGCTCGGCGGGCGCGTCCAGCAGAAGGCGCTCAGGGAGGGGCTACGCGGAGCAGCATCGTGGTTGATGGGTTTCGGAGTCTTGTCGGCGTTCGTCGTCTATTTCGCCGCACCGAGGTTGCCGCAGGGGTTGCCCATCTACGGCTTCGGCATGATGCTGTTTCTCGCCTTCATCCTTTGCACCTGGTTGGCCGGACGGCGGGCCGAGCGCGAAGGTGTAGCGCGCGAACACATTCAAGACGTGGCCATGTGGCTGTTCATCGGCGGACTGATCGGCGCGCGGATCGTCTACTTGCGAGCCGAGCGCCACATGGCCTTCGATGAGATGATAACCGAGTTCTATCGCATCTGGGACGGCGGCATCGTGCTGTACGGATCGGTTTTGGGCGGCTTGGTGGGCTACGCCCTTGCCTACTGGTTCATCTTCCGCAAATACGGTCTGTCCACGTTGAAACTCGCCGACATCCTCGCTCCGTCGATCGCGATAGGCATCTGTCTGGGGCGCTTCGGATGTTTCCTGAACGGCTGCTGCTACGGTCAAGTCGCTTGTCCCACCTGTCCGGTGTACGCCGTTCACTTCCCGCTGTCGGCGGCGGCACGCGAGGGGTTGGTCGAACAGGGCTATCAAACGGCGGCCGGTTTCACCGTGGCGCGCTTCCAATCGAGGGACAACGACGGCGTTCTCGTGGATCGAGTCGATCCGAATTCGTCTGCCTTTCTGGAAGCGGGCCTTCACGCCGGCGATCGCATCGTTGGCGTCAACGGCAAAGCCGTCTCCACCCCGGACGATCTGACCTACCGTCTCGTACACAATTGGCCGCGCGGGGCGAACGACCTGAGCCTGACCGTCCGCCGCGAGGGCAAGGAACTCGACTTGCCGACCATCGCGCCGCGGACGCTCGGCCTTCACCCGACGCAACTGTACGAAGTCGTCAGCATGGCACTCTTGTTCTTGCTCTTAACGGCGTACTATCCCCTGCGCCGCCGTCCGGGGCAAGTAATGGCCGTATTGATGGCCAGCTACGGCATCCACCGCTTTCTCAACGAACTGTTGCGCGACGATCCGCGCCCGCAGGGATTGGAGAGTTATACGAGTGTTTTCCTCGTCGTGGCCGGCGTCGCCCTGTGGAGCTATCTACAAACGCGCCCGCCGATGGTTGGCCACGACTCGAAAGAGAGTGCGTGAAGCTCGCGGCTAAACGAAGACTCCACCGGATCGCTGCGTCCAACGCTTCCAGCTCAATGTCAGCCCCAGAAGTAAACCGGCGTGATCGATTAGCACGTCTTGTATCGCGCCGTGTCGTCCAGGCACATACTGCTGAAAAAACTCGGTCCCGCCGGCGTGCAGCGACAGGAAGGCGGCCAGCAGCCAGCGCCAACGACCCACCGGCAGCCAGGCGGCGTAGGCCATCAGAAAAGCATACACGCAGACGTGCAGCGCCTTGGCGGCGGGAAAGTGCAAGGCGGTCGGCGTGATCGCTTCGCCCGCGCGCATTGTTGTCGTGGTCAGCAGCGCAACGGTCCACAGCACCACGCACAAACACCAGCCAAGTCCGCGCCACGGAAGCTTTGGCCGACTCGCTCCGTTTTCCCATTCCGCCATAATGCCTCTCCGTCCCGAAAGCGGGCGCTAGTCGATGTGTAGCACTCCCGCGCGGATTCTGTCAAGAGGGCACGGCGAGGTCGACGCGGCGCAGCGCGATTGCTCCTATAATGAAATGGAAGAAGCTCGCCTTACGATAAGTGCCGGAGGATGCCATGACACGCGATGATTCGTCGGGCCAGCAACAGCGCCACGCCTTTCTGTCCGTATTTCTCACGCTCTTGGCGTTGGGTCTCGGCTTGCTGGTGTTGGTATTCCTCAGCGGCGGTTTCTTTCTCTACGTCGTACTGTTTGGCGGCGGCATCCTGATGCTCGGCGCATTTCATTACCTTTTGTGGGGCCGAGCCTTTTCCCAAGAAACGTCCGGCGAGCGCGAAGAGGAGCAACTCCGCCAACGCGCCGCCGAGATGGAGACGGACCAACGCTGGCATCCCCCTGAAACGCGCGTTCGCCGCTAAACTGCCAAGAAGTCACCTTGCCAACTTTTTTTTGGGGTTGGCAAGGTTGCTTTTTATCGCAACTCTTTTGTTTTCAATGATTTGCAACTTGCATTCGAGTAACCTTGCCAACTTTCCCCGGGAGGGTCCCTTTTGGCAGTCCGGCCGGAGCCGGCGTGAGGCGGGTAGGTTCCCACCGATTTCTCGCCGCTTTCTCCGAGCAGTTGGAACGGTCCTTGCAACCCAAGACGGCGGCGTTGGGTTTATGCGTTGGTCCGCAAGCTGGACTCGTTTGCTGAGCCGACAGCGATCCCGACCCTGGCGCAGCTGGACGACCGTGGCCCAGCGTCAGTCAGTGGATCGCCACAATTCGGCTCACGATGCTCTCCTCGGAAATCGCGGGGAAAGGGGGCGTCACCGAATCCCAGGCGGAACGCATCAAGAAAGGTTCATCGTCCGTTCCCCTCTCCGAAAGGCAGTTCATGGGGAAGGGTTCGGCGTTTTAGTTTTCTGACCTCATCGTTCGCGTCCACTGACAGATCGGTTCGGGAACGTCCGCAAACATTCGCGCGATAGCTTCTTCACTTGCTTGCCAGCGGAAGAGACGTTCGCTCTCAAAATCCGTTCTCAAATAGACGGCCGCAGACCACCAATACAACCGTCGCAGCAGCAATTCAAATTTGCCCAGCCAAACATCCCAGCAGGTTCGGTTACATGGGTCGTCCTTGAGCGACTGCCCAAAGGCGATGACCTGGGTACGGTAGATGCCGTAAGGCCACCGACGGGGGAGGACGAACATTCCACGAACCAGCCAGGGCCAGTCATCCTCACGGGGTAGACGGTTGATTACTGCGCGGTTACGCTCCTGGAGTCGCAGGATGTGCGGCAAGCGGTTGCCACCCGCGCCATCTCCCGCCAGAATCCTTCCGTGGAGAATCGCTTCATGGCCCATCAGACCTCTCCCCGCCGAACGACACCGTTCACCTACCGCGGCGGCTGGTGAGACGTTGAAGCACGAAAATCCGAATTGCCGCCGCGGTCAGGTGCAACGGCCGGTTCGCCCTTGCGACCGCCGACGCCCGCGCGAGCGACCTACAGAGCGCGCAACCGTCACATGTCCATTCAGAGTCGCCGACTTTCCATCGGTTTCCGCGCGCAACCCGCGGATCAAACGCTGGTGCGTTGCTTTGCGGTTGCCATCCACCTTCGTGACGTAAGGCAACGCCTCGGAATAGTTCGATGCGATTGCCAAAGCGCCTCCCGCTCGCCGATGACGTTGATAAACGGAGACGACCTGCTTGGCCATGTCCGGCGGTAGCGCGCTTGATCGAGAACGCAGGCGGCTCGACAGACGACTCTCGAGGGACGGGCAATCGGCGGCACGCGCGAACTGCTCAACCAATGGGAAATCGCTGGTTCCGTTGTTGGCGACAAGCACCGGCGCTTCGCTGTACTTGAACGGCATTTCGGCCGGCGTCCAGCGCGCCTCACAGTTGTCTGCCCACACTTTCACCGAAATAGGCGGCGTCAGGAACACGAGACGCGACCCGTCGTCCCCACCTTGGACAAACGCCAAACGAGCGCCCTTGAGGTCTTCGGCATGCCGTGGATGAAAGAGATTCGAGCAATGGCACTTGGTGCAACCAAAGCTACCGAACTCATAGAGCGGATCGGTTCGCAGATCATCGCGGCCAGGCCGGCGCAGATGCACGAAGAAAATTTTGGGAGCGGCCATGTCAGTTGTTCCTCTGGATCAGTTGCACGCCCTGCTTGCGCAGCCAGTACATGAACTGCTGCGGTTTGCTCAGCGCCGGCGGCACGGCACTTCGCTGGATGAAACCATCCTTGACCGACAGACCTCCCCAGGCGTCAAGAACGTCCTTCCGCACCCGATACGAGTGATCGCGCCATTCGCCGATCGGAATGCAGCGATCGAACCGACCCGATACCTTCGCCTTGGCCCGCACTATTATGTCGGTCTCACCGAGCTTTGCTTTTCGGACGTGGGCGTTTTCATACCACCGCTCCGATGGCACACTGCCGACAGGGACGACTTCCTTCACGACGTAGATGCCCATCAACGCGTAAATCAACCTGTGCTCGCAATCGTGAACTGGACGCAGGCTACCGTAGAAAACGAGAAGGTCGCCGTCGCCCATGCTCACCATTCCAGCACCGCGGCGGCCACCCTCATCGCCGTAGGTCAGGCACTCGAAGTCCGGGTCCAGGTGCATGGCACCGTGTAGCAATTCATCCGGAAACGAGAGATCGTCAGACAGATGGCATTCATGTTCCTGGCAAAAGCGGTTCAAGGCCGGAAGAACTTCACCAAATCGCCGCTCAAGGCCAGGATGAAAAGCCGTGCCCAGCTTTTCGGGTATGGGCACATAGACAAAATTCCCCTCGGCATCCACAGGGGCGTTCCAACCCCCGTAGGCTTGATCGACGCCGATTCTGACGAGCAGTCCCTTCATCTGGTGATGAGTCAGCTCCGTGTCTTGTGGGCGAACAAATTATTCCACACCTTTCAGCTACCTATCTTGGCAAGGCGTTGTAGCGCTGTCAAGCAAAATGCCGTTCTATTTTTCGACGATTCCACGCGACTTGCACTGCCGGAGCAAATCCGCAAACCTTTCAAGTACCGTCACTTACAATAATCGATTCTTTTTTTTTCTCCTACGGCACTTCACCTTGGTTAACCATACCCCAAACTGCTCGACCCCCGACCGCCTTGCTGCTGGCAGTCGTCGCGTCGGCTCGCGCGCCCGCAACCGGAGAGTGTCTCTCCGAGGTTACCGTTGTCCCCCAGGCTTCGCACGCGGTCGTTACTAACCGCGCACGCTGGGGTAGCAGACTGCTGACGGAACAGCAGGTAACGTCAAGCTGCATCCGTGTCACCAAGCGTTACAGATCAATCAGATGCGTCGAATCGCACTAGGCTGTGTCCGACAATCGAAATTTCAGCAGTAATGTAATCCAGGCGACCGTCCAAAAAGTAAGAAAGTTGACAGCCAACTTTTCGTAGCGGGTGGCCAGGCGGCGATGCAATTTGAACCAGCCGATCACACGCTCCATGAGGTTGCGTTTCCGATAGGCCGCTCGGTCAAAGTCGGCGTCGGGCTTCTCGTTCTTCTTCTTGGGGATGACCGCGTGAATGCGATGGTCCTTGAGCCACTGGCGAATGCGCTGACTGCTGTAGCCTTTGTCGGCGATGAACTGCCTCGGCCATTTGCGATGGCCAAGACGTTGCCGTTGCGTGCTGCGATGAATCATCGCTTCAAAGACCACGCTCTCATGCTCTTGGCCCGGTTGGATGCCGATGGCGATGGGAATGCCGTGCCCCTCAACGATCAAGTCGATCTTGGTGCCGAAGCCGCCCCGCGAGCGGCCCAACG
>JAJXWW010000084.1 GCA_021781415.1 Planctomycetota bacterium | reverse complement strand
CGAGGTAAAGGCTGCTCAGACCGTTGGCGAAGTGTCCTTGAACGCCCAGTGTGCCGCTGAGGACGCCCCCCATCGCCGACATCGTCCAATAGTCGAGCATCATCCTCGGCGTCGCATGAAGCCGCTTTTTCACCAACTCGGCGGGTAGGAACGCCTCGGCGCAGACCTTCTTGCCGCGCACGAGCAGAAACGATTGGGCGCAGGCTTTCTTGTCTCCCGAGAGATTCGCTTCGACGAAGTGATAGCGCGGCTTGACCGGAGAGTTTTCGAGGATGTAGTCGCAGACGGCTTGTGTGGCCAGCGTGACCATGTTCTGTCCGGAGGCGTCGCCGGTCGTGTACTCGAAGACCAGATAGACGTGATTGCCTTCGAGGGTGATGCGGAGATCGTTGAGCCGGCCGTGGCGCGTGGTCGCTTCGGCCTGTCTACGAAAGGCGTCGAGTTGAGAGGTGGCCCACAACACGAACCGGCCGCACTCTTGGATGTCGTGGAAAGCGAAGCCGGGAGCGCGGCTGATGCCTTCGTTGAGCAGGACGCTGGTACATCCCCCCGCCTCGCTCAGCAATTGGGAACCGCGACTATACGAGGCGACGAGAGCGGCCTCCGTCGTCGCCAACGGAACGTAGTAATCGCCGCGAGCGAATAGGCCATTGACGCGCAGAGGTCCGGCGAGACCGACCGGGACTTTGACGGTCCCGATGAAATTCTCAATGTTGTGCCGATAGCAGTCTTTCTGTTCGTCCGTCTGCGGATCGAGCAACAGCGGTCGGCTCGCTTGGGCGGAAGGAAGGAGTTGCCAGCGCCGGTCGATGGCGTCCGTTGAGATCCGCGCGCCTCCAGGAATGCCCGAAGGCAACGGATCCGCGCGTGGCCGCAACCGCTCCGCCACCGCGTCCGGCGCTTCGGATTGGAGCAGACGTGCCAGATGATTGGCAGCGTGCCGATGATCCGTGGACATGCCGTATCCCTGCCCATTGTGTTGGAGAACACCGCGACCTCACTGTGTCATGGATGGCATCTCGATCTTAACGGTGCGTCGAGATGAGTGTCCAGCAAATTCCGTCGATTTCTGAATCGATCGCCGAAAACAGAAAGAGCGAGGGTGGCACGGCATTTGCAATTTCTTCTCTCAAATGTCGTTCTGGATGCGAGCAGGCATCGACTCGCGGCCTCTGCCCAGCGGGAGACCGGGGTACGAAGGTTGTCTCTCACCGTGGGTGAATTATGCTGACGGATACCGAACGCGATGAGTACCTCGCCGAGATTCGACGACAGGTGTGCAGTCATTGCAAGGAGAAGCCCGAGGGAGGCCCACCGTGCGCGCCGTTGGGCAAACCGTGCGGCGTCGAACTCTACCTGCCCGAACTGATCGACGCCGTCCACGCAGTTCACGACGAAGCGATGGAACCGTATCGCCAGAGCAAGGAAAAACACGTCTGCGCTCGCTGTGCTTATCTGCACAGTTGCTTCTGTCCTTGCCCTCTCGATTATTGGTACGGCCCGGTCATCCAAGCGATTGAGAACGTCGATAAGCGGCGCGAGCGGCGCGAGCGCGGGCATCGATTCGTCTCCGGCTTACCCGCACCGACGAAGGCCGATCTCGCGGAGGCGACCCTCGCCTACGAACGGGCCGTCGGCCTATGGACGGGTTGCGATTGGACGACGCAATTCGGCAATCTCGATCTCGATCTAAACGGATGGACGGCGGCGGAGGCGGAGAGCATGGCCGTCGAAGCCACGGATGCAGAGGAAGTCGAGGATTGGACGGCGGCGGCGCAGTGGCTGGCTCAAGTGGAGCAGAACGCTTCGCTTGCCGAATCCCAAGCGGCCTTGGCCATGACGGCGGCCAATGCCGGAGAATGGAGCGAGGCGCTCGAACACGCGCGCCGAGCCGTACTCTTGGAGTTTGCCGCTGGGAGACCGCTTTGGCATGGGTTGCCGTTAACTTGGCAGCCGCTCTTCAACGCCATCAAGGATGCAGCCCTCCGAACCGCCGACGAACCGAAGGCCGAACCCACCTCGGTTGGATGAAGGAGCGGAGCGGAACCGCACACAGACTGTGCGGAGACGCCGCGCGATCTCCGAACGGCAGGCGAACGCGGCTCGATGCGTCAGGCCGCCAGCGAGCGTTCGCGTGGCATCTCCAGGGAGGATCGGGCTTCGGGGCGGCGCATAACGGCGACAAGTGCGGCCAGAAGTACGAAATACGCCATCACAAACGCTCCGTAGACTTGCGCTTGTTTGGCAAACAATTGATACAAATGCTCGTGGTTCGCGGCTCCTTGGGGCGCGGTATTGCTCGTGGTGGCGATCAGAATTGTGGTCGCCGCCAGGCAAGCGATGAGATAGCTGCGTAATCCACGAGTCATCTCCGAAGTTGCCAAACGATAGCAGAGGACGGCGAAAGGGAGCAGCAGTGTGACGCAATGGTGCTTCCACGTCCGCTCGCTGAACATCAGCATTCCCAGAACGATGACGCTGAATTCGGCGCTGAGTCGCCAATTGGTTCGCGGGGTTGTCGGCGTTCGGCAGACTCTTACCACCAACAGCGCGAACAATCCCATCGCACCTCGAACCAACCACCGCGCCTGACTCGGCGAGAGATCGAGCAGGTTGTCGTAGTGCGTCGGAGTATACACCTCGTCGATGTAGGTAGAAAACGATGGCGAGTGCGTGGCCAAGCGCGCCACCAGACCGGGCAGCGATTGATTGTGATGCTCGCTCGTGACCTTGCCCTCGACGACGAAGGGATAGACCATGTCGTAATACCAGCTGACGAGATGCTGTTCGTTGCGGTCCCAGCCCATTAAGAGCGCGGGCACAAAACCCGGCCACAAGAAGAGGATCAGCCCGGCGACGCAACCGGCCAACGCCTTCCATGCGCGTTTCCACAAGAAATAGGGGACGAACAGAGCCGGTGTCACCTTGCAGGCGATGGCCAGGCCGAGAACCACCCCGGACAGTCCGTCGCGCCGACAGTGATAGGCGTAGAGCGAGGCCACCACGAGAAACAGGATGAACAGGTTGACGTTGCCGTGCTGCAGGTCGCTCATAATGGGACGCAAGGCCAACAGGACGGTCAATCCCTTCGCCCACAGGGGAAATGGCCGCCCCGAATCTTCGACGAGACGAAACACCCAGCGAAAAGCCAAGAGAGTCAGACCGACTTTGATGTAAAACCAACAGAGGGCGGCGAAGGTGGAGACGGCTTGATCCCGCATTCCCATCTCGTGCAGGGCGACGGGGAGTCGTGCCAACGGATAAAGCAACAACGCCATGATCGGCGGATTGGGATAGTTGAAGCGCGCGGCGATGTCCACGCCTTCGCCGAGGGCGCTGATTTGCGGCTGCCAGCGCTGAAAGGCCGAGCCGTTGCGCCAGGCTTTGATGCCGTAAGGGACGCTCAGCGCGACAAAGAAAAGCACTAGACCGAGAGTACACCGGCGTTGCCACGTTGGCGAATCGAACGCGGTGGGAACGGCTATTTTCATGCGTCAGGCATCCTTGCACGGCGAGGTATTTGTCGCGTCCGCACACCGAGACCACTCCTTGGCGGCGCGGACGCAAACCCGGTCGGACAATCTACACCGGCGCGGTGCTACGCCACAAGACGATTCCTCATCTCAATCGAGTGGCCCCCACGCTCGGCATCGTGAGAAGCCATCGCTACGCCGGGCCAGGGAAGTAACCGGCGTCACCGCGTTTGCCACCGCGTTTCTGTCGCGGTTTGCCCACGGGTTTGTCCAACTGAGGCAACGAGGATGGTTCGACGGGAGGTACTGTTGCCGTCATCGCCGCATAGCTGGCCCAGCGCTGCATCGGAACCATGCCCACGACGATGGTGGCGATTTGACTGACCCAAAAGATCACCAAGCCCGTCGCTAATGTATTATTGAAGCCGTAGGCGTGGAGACCGACACCGAGTTGATTGGTGCCGAACCACGACCAGCCGGTCACCATGTTGCCTGCCACCGCCAGCACGGCCATGCCGCGCTGTTTGACCATGCCTCCCCAGCGCGCGTGCAAGATCAAGGCGTTCCAAATGACGATGAGCAGCGCTCCGTTTTCCTTCGGATCCCAGCCCCAGAAGCGGCCCCACGATTGATCGGCCCAGATGCCGCCCAACACAGTTCCGGTGAAACTCAACAGCGTGGCAAAGCAAACGACGCCGTAAATCATTTGGCTCAAGGCGCGGCCGGTTTGCTTGTCCAGCGACGGCGTAAGAACGCCGCGCAGAATGTAGACCAGGCCGAGGAACCCAGCTACAAATGTGGCGGTGTAGCCGAAGGTCACGCAAGTGACATGCGTGGCCAACCAGAAGTTGGTGTCGAGGACGGCCCGCAGCATCTCCATGGTGTCGCCGCCCGCAGCCAAGTGATGGGCCACCAACATCGTCAGCGCGCCCAGCACCGAACCGACCAGGTTGCCGATGCCGTTGCGGAACAGCCATTCCAATCCCAGACACACCGCGACACAGCCCCAACCGATAAACACCGACGACGAGTACAAGTTGGTCACGAACACGAACCAGCGGTTCATCAGATACATGCGGACAAACAGCGCGCCCGTGTGAACCACCAAGGTCAGAACCATCAACCAGAACGCCGAACGGTTGAGCGCGTCGGACCAGCCAAACCACGCCAAGCACGAGAGCAGAAACACCAGCGCGTACAAGACGGAGCACTGATAGAACGGTTCGAAATGGTTGAAGAAAAGCTCGGTGGAGGTACGGCTCGTCTCGGCGGGATAGCGTTTCTCCAAGCTCTTGCGATAGGTCGAGACGAACTCGTTGAAGAGTTTAGGATTATTGCCCTCGTAAGAGGTTGAAATAGCCAAGCCCATCGCCAAATCGCGATCGTAACGGGCGACTTTGGTCAAATCCTTGCGGATGTCGGCTGGTATCACTTCGTAGGCTTCCGCCATCGACCGCCAATCGCGTTCGTCGGCAACAAGAGGCGGCAACAGACGCGGATAGACTCCTCGCTCGATCGCCCGGTACAGTTCCACATGCCCCCAGGTTTCCAACACTTTCGCCTGGAAGGCGTCCCGTTCTTTCTCCGGCACCTTCCGGGCCGCCGAAGCCTTTTCGCGCAGGAGATTGAGTTTGTTCGGGTCTTTGAACTCGTCGTAGGCATAGCGGAAGTGGGTTGCGGAGCGCGGTTGCAGGCCCAACAGCGACAGCACTTGATCGTTCTCGATGCGAAACACTTTCGACCGCGCGGCACTAACATTCTGCGTGAAGACATCCATCACCCATTTGACCGCCGGCTGGGTCTTGTCGTTTTCATCCTTGTACTCTTGTTTGCCGCTGACCAACATCAGCGTGGTGCGTGCCATCGAGTCGAACGGCTTGATGCGCCCGCCGTCTTGCACCGGGATGCCGCCCAGTTCCTCCCACTGCATCTGCGTCGACGCTTGGCGCGGAGGAACCATCGTGAAGATCAAATACAAAGTGGCTCCACCGAGGATCACCCAAGGCAGCCATCGTCCGTTCTCGTTCATATCGCCATCCTCCGTTGCAGAAACGATAGCAAATGCAGGCCAAAGTGGACGAGCATTCCCAGGCTGATGAGCGTGCAAGAAATGTACGGCATCTCCGCGCCGGGGTTATCGACGACTTGCAGGATCGTGCCCGCGTTTTTTTCGAGAACGCCCGATTGATAGAAGGTTTGCCCCTCGTAGCGGAGCGGATTGTTCATGTAAACGACGATCTCACGGCTGTCGCCTTGCTCCGGCATCAAGCGAATGCGGCTGGAGAAGTTTTTGGGTATCTCGGTTCCGGGATAGAGGTCGTGGTGAAACTCTTCCAAATAAATCTGATACGGCTGATAGGCGCGTTCGTAGCGAAGATCGAGGCGATACACGTCCTTCGGAGTCTTCACTTCCTGCTCGCCCAAGGGCACCCAGAGGAGATACGTTCCCAGTTTGTCTCCCGTCTTCTTGTCGTACAGCGCGACGTACGCGCCGGGGAGGTCGCTCCGTTGATTCGAGTCGGCTCCGGCACTTTGCGGCAACTTCTCCAGCTTCGCGGCCAGTCCCGCGCCGCGCGTCGCCGACGACTTCTCGCCGGGAGTCAATTCGAGCACCCTCGAGTTCTCCATGAATTGGACTATTTCGACCTTAAATGGCAACCTCGCATCGTTGAGGATTCCTCCGCTGCGCAGCAGTGAATCCGGCACGACGACCGTGCGATCTCGTTCGGGGTTGTCCGGGTCGTCCTGCGTGAAGGCCAATTCGACGCGGTCGGTATGTTGCAAGTAGTTCGCGGATTCGCCGATCTTAATGGGCATGACCGCCTCGGATGAATACTTGCCGGTGATGAACTCGCCGAGCAACAACAGAATCAGTCCGCTGTGGATCATCAGAATGCCGGATCGTTTCCACACGATGCGATGAACGAGGAAGTGGCCGACGCGGTACAATGCCCGCTGAAAGGGGCTGGAAACCTCGGCGGCACGCTGCAAGAGTAGCGAACGATCCGCGCGCTTCAAAAATTGAAAGCGCAGGGTATGGGCGGCCACGAGATTAACGAGCAAGGCCAATCCAATCGTCCATCCGCCCGGAAAGTAAAAGCCCCCCGGAACCCGCATCGTCTGCGGCATCCCGAAAAACACCTGCCCGAACGGTACGAATACCTGAAACGGAATCCAGGCAATCCAACAGCGGAAGTAGCCGGAGAGCGTTACCCAGAGTCCACTGTCGCGCATGGCCAACGTGCCGGTGAACACCAGGAACATGGACAGAACGAAGAGGAAAACAGTCAATCGCAGCGATGCGAACGGCCGCAGAATCGACTGGACAACGCGCCACAGATTGCCTTGAGGCGATGCCGACGGAGATGCGTCCGGTGTCGGCTCGCTGCGCGGCAAGGGCGCGGTTTGGATGCGACTTTCACTCATGAGCAGCTCCTGCCCCGCTGTCGAAGCGGAACGATTGTACGAACGCTTCAAAAGCCGGCTGCTGCGCGCGAACGACATCGGCCGGCCCTTTCATTGTGATAAACCACGTTTGCCCGCCGTGGGCCAGCCAAGCGCCCAACGTCGCCTTCGCCTCGCCCTTCCCACGGCTCGACAATTCGATATAGCGCGCCGGTCCCGATGCCGATTTCAACGCGCGCAGATCTCGCCGCAGATCTTCTTCCTTAGCCGGTTCGAGTCCAAGCTCGCCGCGCCAACGATTGACGTTCATTAAATCGCCACCGCCATCGCCGTTGAAGCGCATGACCGTAGTTTGCGCGGTTTTTGCTCCCTCGCCGACTCGAAACACGGCCTCGCGGCGAAAGCCTTTTACCGAGTCCGCAGGCAATTCTTCCCACGCCTTGGGCTTGGCGAAGGTAAAAGGTCGGCGAGGTGGAACGGCATCGCCTCGGTAGATGCCCTTGCCCGCGCCCGGCCCGATGAAGTCCACACGGGTCGCCTTGCCGCCATCCACCTGGATATTGTTTTCGAGTTTGCTCAAGTCGGCCTCGGCGATTTCATCGAGACCGATCTGGTTCCTCCAGCGGTCCACATTGGCGCGAACATTCTTGGCTTGAGGCCCAAGCCGCGTGACGGTGAGAGGCAGGGGCATCGACTGCCCCGCGACGCGAAGAACGGCGTAGAATCGCTCGTCGCTATGTTCTTCACTCCAACCGTCGGGCACGGTCCACTCGATGGGAGAGCCGGCCCGATTCGTGAAATGAACGGAAGCAACGAATCCATCGAAGGCTTTCACATGCTTGGCCACTTCGGAGGCGGGGCCAATCAACTTGAAGAACCAAGTGCTGTCGTCGCGCGGAACCAACACCGCCAACAGACGCACCGGCGGTTCCTTCGGCACGCTGTATTCGTGAATCTCCTCTTGCTTGCGGCAACCGGACAGGACGAACGCGGCGGAGACCAGGCACAGGTTGCGGCGAGAGAGAAAGGGTTTCCATGCCATGCGAGGAACCTTTGGTACGAGGCGCGATCCCGAATACGGCGGGATTGATTCGGCTGGTCGGCGGGCGGCGATTTGTTTATCGTCGCAGGGAACCCGGTTAGCGTCAAGACGGCATTCGCCGAGTTCGGTCGTGTCGCCCACCGATCGGTTCGACTCCCCTTGTCCCTCCTTCGGCGCATTCCTATAAGTAAACGAGGTAAGGGAGACGACGCCCGCTATCCTCGACATCCGGTCGAGGTTTCTTTTTGAACGACATTGTGAAAAAAATCACGAAGTAGGTCGTCGCAATGGACTTCGCACTCTCCACCTATTATCCGATCTTCCTCTTCCTGTTGGTGGTCGTCGGCTTTGCCGTGTCGGCGTTGGTGGTGACGCATTTGCTCGGCCCGCTGCGGCGCACTCCGGTCAAGCAGATGCCTTACGAATCCGGCATGGACCCCATCGGCGACGCGCGGCAACATTTCGACGTGAAGTTCTACTTGATCGCCATTCTCTTCCTCGTATTCGATGTCGAGTTGTTATTCTTGTATCCGTGGGCGGCGATGTATCCGTGGGCGAGCGGCCCCGGCGAGCCGAGTTCGTATCTGCCGGGCGAGTTCCAATCGCTGGTGTTTTGGGAAGTGTTGGTATTTCTTCTGTCGGTGGTGGTCGCCTACATTTACGCCTGGCGGCGAGGGGTGTTCCGATGGCGGTAGAGGGATTGTCCGAGAGCGTGATGGTGACGCAGCTGGACAAGTTGGCCAATTGGGTTCGCAAGAACAGCCTGTGGCCGATGCCGTTCGCCACCGCTTGCTGCGGCATCGAGTTGATGGCCACCGGAGCCTCGCGCCACGACATCGCCCGCTTCGGTGCCGAGGCGATGCGCTTCACGCCGCGCCAGTGCGATCTGATGATCGTCGCCGGGCGCGTGGCCATGAAGATGCTGCCGGTGTTGCAGCGCATCTGGCTGCAAATGCCGGAGCCGAAATGGTGCATTTCGATGGGGGCGTGCGCCTCGTCGGGCGGTGTGTTCGATACCTACGCCGTGGTGCAGGGGATCGACCGCTTCATCCCGGTAGATGTCTACGTTCCCGGCTGTCCGCCGCGCCCGGAACAATTGCTGCAATCGGTGATCGATCTGCAAGACAAGATCCAACGCACTGGAACCATCGCGGGCAAAGAGTTTCAGATACCCGCCCAAGGGCATCCGCCGCGCTCCCTGGCCGTCGATGTGCCGCCGACCGAGAGAATGGTCGCCCCCGGAAATTATGCCACGGCCACGCGCTTGCAATCGGAGTAGATTTAATTGGCCACGGATGAAGGCGGATAAAAGTGGATCGAGACCACGAGAACGATAAACGTCTGTGGTTTTATATTTGTCCTCGATTATCTGCGGCTAAAAATCGAGTGAGGATGGTATGACGCGCGAAGAGATTGTGAATAAGTTGCGCGAGCGATTCGGAGCAGACGCTTTTTCTACCTCCGAATTCCGCGACAACTATCGAATTATCTTACCGGTCGAGCGCGTCTACTCCGTGCTGGAGTATTTGAAAATATCGTGCGGATTCGATCTCCTCGCCGAGTTGGGTGGAGCGGATTATTTACAATATCCCAATGCCAGGGATCGCTATGGCGTGTGGTATGTGTTGGTGAACACGACGACGGGCGTGAGACTGATCGTCAAGACGTTTACCAACGATCCGGAACCGACCGTGCCTTCGGTTTATCCACTGTGGAAGGGAGCCGATTGGATGGAGCGCGAGGTGTACGATATGTACGGCGTCGTCTTCGACGGTCATCCCGATCTGCGCCGCATTTTGTTGCCCGATGAGTTTACTTCGTTCCCGATGCGCAAGGATTATCCGATGCGCGGTCGCGGCGAACGCCATAACTTCCCGATAATCTCGCGCCCCGAAAGCTAAATGCGCGTGGGATGCGTAAGTCTCCCGCTCGCCGAGGATGGAGAGATCGATGCCGCTGGAATTAGCCGATGCCATCGCCACGCCGGATGGTCCGGAACAAGAATATCTGTGGACTCTCAATTTTGGGCCGCAGCATCCGGCCACTCATACCACGCTGCGCCTCATTCTGACGCTCGACGGCGAAACCATCGTCAAAGCCGTGCCGGACATCGGCTATTTACACAGCGGATTCGAGAAACTCGGCGAACATCTCGACTACAATCAGTACGTCACCATCGTCGATCGCAAGAATTATATTTCTCCCGTCGCCAATGAAATCGCCTGGTTTGCGGCCGTCGAAAAGTTGATGGACATCCAATTGACGCCGCGCTGTCAATACATCCGCGTCATCTTCAACGAATTAATGCGCATACACGATCACTTATTGTGCTGCGGCGCGGCGGCCCTCGATCTCGGCGGCTTCACGGCGTTCCTCTACGCCTTCAATCAGAAGGAAAAAATCTACGACATTTGCGAACGCGCCTCCGGCCAGCGCTTCCATCCCAGCTTCCTTCGCGTCGGCGGATTGCTGCGCGACGTCGATGAAACGTGGATCGACATGGTGCGCGCCTTCGTCCGCGATTTTCCCAAGGCTTGGAACGATATTGTTCGTCTGCTCAATCGCAATCGCATTTTCATCGAACGAACCAAAGACATCGGCGTACTGTCCAAGGAAGAAGCGACGAATTTAAGTTGTACCGGGCCCATCGCCCGCGCCAGTGGAGTCGTCCGCGATCTACGCAAGGACGAACCCTATTTGGCCTACAAGGATTTCGATTTCAAAGTGATCTGCGCCCGCGAGGGCGATTGTTTCGCGCGCTATCTCGTTCGCATGGATGAAATGCTCGAAAGCTGTAAGATCATCCATCAGGCCATCGAAAATCTGCCGTCCGGCCCGGTCAACGTGGATGCGGATAGTAAAGTCGTGATGCCCAATCAACTTTCGGTATATCGCAGTATCGAGGGTTTGATCCATCACTTCGAGTTGATTATGACCAATCGGCAATGGCATACGCCGGTCGATGAGGTGTATGCGGCCATCGAATCGCCCAACGGCGAATTAGGATATTATTTGATTGCCGACGGCAGCGGCGTGGCGTACCGTACGCGCACCCGTCCGCCGTCGTTCATCCATTTCGCCACCTTCCCCTATATGATCGTCGGCCATCAAGTAAGCGATGTGGTGGCCGTACTGGGCAGTTTGAACATCATCGCGGCGGAGTTGGATCGATGAGTGTGTTGACCGACGAATTGCGGCAAAAGATCCTCGCCTATGTGCCGCGCTATCCGAGCAAGCAGGCGGTCACGCTGCCGGCGCTGCACATCGTTCAAGACGCACTCCGCTGCGTGCCGTTAGAGGCGATCCGCGAGATTGCCGATCTGTTGGATCTCAGCCCCGCCGAGGTCCACGATACCATGAGCTTCTACGGCATTTTCCGCGATAAAGAGCATCCACTGGGCAAGAAGCGTCTGTGGGTGTGCCGCAGTTTGGCCTGCGGGCTGCGCGGCGGCGACGAACTCCTCGATACGGTGTGCAAGAAGCTGAAGGTGCATCCCGGCGGCACCAGCGACGACGGCAAAATCACCGTCGAGTTCGCCGAGTGCATCGGTGCCTGCGAAGGCGCTCCCGCCGTGCTGATCGACGACGAGGCGCGACTGAATCTCACGCCGGACAAGGTGGACGCGCTGCTGGAAGAACTGCGGAGGTGACATCGTGCGACTGGAAGATTATTTCGAGTTCGAGAAATGCAAGACACCTTATGGAGAGATCGACCGAATTCGTTTTAAGGATCGCCGGATTTCCCTGGAGCATGTACTCGATCCCTATCTCCAAGGTGAATCGGCGGAGCGAATTTATTATAGCTATCGACATTCCTTAACCTTGGAGCAGGTTTACGCCGCGATTACTTATTATTTGGGACGGAAGGAGGCAATGGATGCGTACTTGAAAGAGGGGCGAGACCTTGAGGACAAGCTGTATCAAGATCACTTGAAGACGGATCCGCCCGAAGTGGTAAAGCGCTTGCTCTCCCTTACCGCCGAACGTGCGCACAGCCAAACGGACAACGGTTGAACGATGAGTACGGTACGCTATTTGTGCGATGAAAACGTGCCCGAGCATTTGATGGACGCGGTAATCCAACGCGAACCGGCGATCGAGATTTTCATCGTGGGACAAAGCGCGACTCCTCCAAAGGGGACGCTCGACCCACAACTTCTCTCGTTCGCCGAAAAGGAGACTTTAAGTCTTATTACGATCGATAAGCGATCTATGGCCAGTCATGTGGCCGACCATTTGGCTGCCGGACATCATACCTGGGGAGTGTTCGAGCTTCGCCAAGGCTATTCGATTCTTCGTTATGTGGAGAATTTGATTTTTATTTGGGCCGCGTCGGAAGCGGAAGACTAGCGCGACCAAACGCAATGGCTGCCTTGGTGACAAGGATATATTATGGCCGAGTTTGAACCCGTTTTATTGCGTCGCATTGCGAAGAAGGCCAGTCCGTGGCTCGAGGCCTATCGCGCCGACGGCGGTTATCGCGCTCTGCAAAAAGCGCTCGACGAAATGTCGCCGGGGCAAGTCGTCGATGCCGTCAAGGCGTCGGGGTTGCGCGGACGCGGCGGCGCGGGGTTTCCCACCGGGTTGAAGTGGACCTTCTTGCCGAAGGACCATCCCGGTCCCATTTATATGTGCATCAACGCCGACGAGAGTGAGCCTTGCACTTTCAACAATCGCATCCTGATGGAAGAAGATCCCCATCAGGTTCTCGAAGGCATTATACTCTCGTGCTATGCGACGCGCGCCGCCACGGCCTATTTGTATTTACGCTACGAGTACGGCCGCGGCTATCGCGTTCTCCAACAGGCCATCGACGAACTGTACAACAATAATCTGTTGGGACGGAACATTCTCGGCAAAGACTTCCATCTCGATATATTTCTCCATCGCGGAGCCGGCGCGTACATCTGCGGCGAAGAGACGGGACTCATCGAAAGTTTGGAGGGCAAGCGCGCTTGGCCGCGCATCAAACCGCCGTTTCCCGCCGTCGAAGGCGCGTTTCGCAAGCCGACCGTGGTAAACAATATCGAGACGGTGGCGTGCGTGACCCATATCATCGACCGAGGGGTGGAATGGTTTAAGTCGATGGGCGTGCCGCCCGATCCGAAAAACCCGCGTGACGCCGGCAGCTATGGCCCGAAATTATATTGCATCAGCGGCCATGTGAATAATCCCTGTTGCGTCGAATTGCCCATGGGCATCACCCTCCGCGATCTGGTGGATAAGCACGGCGGCGGCGTGTGGAAGGGGCGCAAGGCCAAAGGCGCGATACCCGGCGGTATCAGTATGGGGATTATGACCGAGGCCGAATTCGATACGCCGCTCGATTTTGCCGGGCCGGGCAAAGTGGGTTGTCTCGGCTTGGGAACCGCCGCCGTCACGGTTTTCGACGAGGAAACGAGTATCGTCGACGTGCTGCACAACATTTGTCGCTTCTTCTCCCACGAATCGTGCGGCCAATGTACGCCGTGCCGCGAGGGTACGGGGTGGATGCTGAAAATCGCCGAGAGATTGCGTCGGGGTCAAGGAAGATTGGAAGATTTGAAGATCCTCGAAGAAGTCGGCGACAAAATCGGTATCATGCCTGGAACGACGATCTGCGGTCTCGCCGACGGCGCGGGCTGGCCGGTCAAGAACGCCATCCGCAAATTTCGCCCTGAGTTCGAACAGTACATTCGCAGCGCGGAGAAAAGTTCTCTGTTGGAATTGGTCGGCGGTCATTAGAGGAGGCGTTTTATGACGCGAGAGGATGCTCATCGTATTGTAGCGCCACTCCTTTTGGTGTTGCTCGTTTTGCCCACGTTGGTCGGCTGCGCAAAGAAGGTTGCTCCGAACGCGCAAACAACAACGATGGAATCGAACGAGAATCCGCTGCGTCCCAAACCGGGAGGCGCACCGGCTCAAGGGTTGGTCCAACGCGGCGCACAGCGACAGGTCAATCAGCAATTGTTGCGAAACATTGGGCAATACTACGCTCTATTTCGGACGGAAAACGGTAGAGGGCCGCGAGACCTTCAGGACTTCTTGGCCTATGTGAAAGGCGATCCGAACGCGCGCACGGCCAACGTCCCGCAGGCACTCGAAAGCGGTTGGGTGGTTATGGTTTTCACTCCCGAACCCTCCGCCAACGCGATCCTGGCTTACGAGAAAGAAGCTTTCCAGACTTTCCAGAACCGATTGGTTTTACTTGGAGACTGCAACTCCGTAAAGCTGATGACCGAACCGGAGTTCCAGACCGCGCTCAAGACTCGATAATCGGCAGGACGGTGAAGGGGACTTATGGCCACAGTTTACGTTAACGACAAGCCGGTCGATATCGGCAACGAAAAGTTGAATCTCATCCAGGCCGCGCAGAAGGCCGGTGTGCTGATTCCCCATTATTGTTGGCATCCGGCTCTCACGGTCGTGGCCAGCTGCCGCATGTGTCTCGTCGAAGTGGGCGAACGCAAGCCGGACGGCACGGTCGTCATGCAGCCCAAAGTCGTGCCCGGATGCCAAACGCCGGCCAAGGACGGAACCGTCATTCAGACGCTCACCAGTCGAGCCGTCGATGCCCAACATCAAACGCTCGAGGACATTCTGCTCAACCATCCGCTCGATTGTCCGGTGTGCGATAAGGCCGGCGAGTGTATGCTGCAAGATTACACCTATCAATTCGGCAGCGCTAAAAGCCGAATGATCGACGAGAAGAACACGCCGCCCAATAAGCCGTATATCGGCGACAATGTGACGCTGTTTACCGACCGATGTATCATGTGTTCGCGCTGCGTTCGTTTCACGCGCGAAGTCGCGGGCACGGCGGAATTGCAAATCGTCAATCGCGGCCATCACTCCGAGATCGATATATTTCCCGGCGAACCGCTCAACAATAAATTATCTACCAATGTGGTCGATCTCTGTCCCGTCGGCGCGCTGTGCAGCAAGGATTTTCTCTATAAGCATCGCGTCTGGAATCTGAAAACCAAGGAGAGCGTCTGCCCCGATTGTTCGACGGGATGCAGCATTCATCTCGACGGCAATAAAAACATCGTCTACCGTTTGCGTCCGCGCTACAATCCCCAAGCCCAGGGGCATTTTATGTGCGATGATGGACGCCTCGGCTATCACTACGTCAATTCCATCGAGCGGTTTTTGCGACCGACCGTCCGCCGCGAAGGCAAGTTGACTCCGTTGCCGTGGACCGAGATCGCATCGCTCGTTCGTCGCGGTTTCCAAAGCGCGGCTCAAAAAGACGGCACCAGCACCGTCGGAGTTTTGTCGCCTTTTTTGACGTGTGAAGAAGCGTATTTACTCGCCAAGTTTATCAAGGGCCTGTCGCCGCAAGCGCGTTTGGCGCTGGATTCGGTACCCATCGTTGGCGAGGATGACACATACCCGAAGGATCGGCGCGGTAGGCCGACTGAGCCGGTGAAGTTCACCATTCGCGCCGAGAAATGTCCCAATCGACGCGGTGTCGAGGCGATTTTGCGACATTTCCAGGGCGAAATTATTTCGTTCGAGCAAGTGGTGCGCGATGCCGTCGAGGGCCGAGTCCAAGCGTTGTATCTGGCCGCGGGCTATCCTCCGCGTCCGAGCGGATGGGTCAGCGACACTCAGGCACAGGGACTTCAGCGCGTGCCGTTGGTCGTGTGCCACGATCTGCTGCCGTCGCCGGTCAGCAACTTCGCCCATTACGTCCTGCCGGGCGCGGCGTGGGCCGAAAAAGACGGCACGTTTGTCAACCACGCGGGTTTGGCGCAGGCGATTCATTGGGGTATCACGCCGACCGGCGAAGTTCGCACGGACGGCCAGGTGTTTTTCGATTTATTGGAACGGCGTGGGTTGGCCCATGCCCCGACGGTGCGAAAAGAAATGGCAGCGGAAGTGCCGTACTTCGCCGCACTGGCCGGTAGCGACCTCGGCGAATATGGCATTCTCCTAGAGTCGAGCCAGGGATGAGCCAAACCTCTCGTTCCCACGCGCCGCGTGGGTGCGAGGAGATGGTCTCTCGCGGGAGCGTGGGTACGAGGGACGGATGAGGCGGGGGTGTTTGTCGCATGGAACTAGGCTTTAGTTTTTGGATTACGCTCGTTCTTATAGCCGCCGTCATGGGCGCGCTTCAGGGGACGTGCGCCTATCTAATCCTCGCCGAACGCAAGATCTCGGCGTGGGCGCAGGATCGTATCGGTCCCAATCGCGTGGGTCCGTGGGGGCTTCTTCAGCCGATTGCCGACGGCATCAAGTTCTTGCTCAAAGAAGAAATCATCCCCAGCCATGTAGACAAATTGTTCTACATCGTCGGCCCCGCCATCGCCCTTAGCACCGCGCTGTTGGCGTTCTCCGTCGTACCCTTCGGACCCACCACGCCGCCGCCCGTTCTGTTGGATCGGCGCAGCGATGAAATGGTCGAGAAATCGCGCATTCCGCTCACGGCGGAAGAAAGAGAACACGTCCTCAGTCTATCGTTCCGTATCAACACACGGAATGTGTACCGCGACTCGCCGCGCGGCCGCGCCTGGCCTCAGACCGAGACCGAGGAAGCCTATATTTTAGCTGCCGACCGCGCCTATTCCAATGCCAAGGACATCGACAGCTACGAAGATCGACTCGATGCGTATAACAATGCCTACCATCGGAGTCCGAAAGAGTATAACCTCGGTATTTTGGAAAACATCCAATTTGTAATCGCGCCGCACGTCGATATCGGCATCGTCTTCAACTTCGCCATCGGCAGTTTGGCGGTATACGGCATCGTGTTGGGCGGTTGGTCGTCGAACAACAAGTACAGCATGCTCGGCGCGTTGCGTTCGAGCGCGCAGCTCATCAGCTATGAGATCCCCTTAGGGATGTCGGTACTCGGCGTAATGTTGGTGAGCGGCTCGCTCAATTTGGAAACCATTATCGACTATCAGGTCAAACACGGTTGGAACATTCTCTATCAACCGTTGGCGGCTCTGTTGTTCATAACGAGTGTGTTCGCCGAGTGCAATCGTCTGCCGTTCGATTTGCCGGAGGCCGAGCAAGAATTGATTGGCGGGTATCACACCGAGTACAGCGCCATGAAGTTCGCGCTGTTTTTCCTCGGCGAATACACGCACATGATCACGACCAGCTTTCTCGTGGTGGTGCTGTTCTTCGGCGGCTGGGAAGTGCTGCCGTGGCTCGGATTGCCGGACGGCCTCGGCGGAGTCATCGTGAAATTGGCCGTATTCGCTTTCAAAATGTGCCTGTTCATCGTGTTCTACATGCTCGTTCGCTGGACCGTACCGCGCTTTCGCTTCGATCAGTTGATGGGGCTGACGTGGAAAGTGTTGCTGCCGTTGGCGTTGGTGAATGTGGTGTGTCTGATCTTCGTCAAACAATTCCAACTGACGGAATGGCTGCTCTTGCCGCTGTCGCTCGGTATGTTGGTTTTCATCGCCGCCTTGACGTTGTATATGCCGCGCCAGCGGGCGCGCGCTCCGGTGCGATTCAGCGGGCATGTGGCTTCGGGACCGCCGGCCTACGTCCACGACGAAGCGGCCCTCGATTAATGGGAGAGGAGAAATTATCATGCCCATCGCCGCAAGCGATGTAAAATGGGTGACGACGCCGATGATCGGTCTGATCGAACAATTATATGTTCCGGCCATCCTTCAAGGATTGCAGACGACGGTGCGTCACGCGGCCAAGGCGATGTTCGGCGACGGCGCGATCACGCAACAATATCCGGAAGTCGAGCCGAAGCTGCCGCCGAACTATCGCGGCGTGCATCGCCTCAACCGCGACGAACAAGGGCGCGTCAAATGCGTCGCCTGTTATATGTGTTCGACGGCGTGTCCGGCCCACTGCATCGACATCGTCGCCGCGCCGTCGCCCTGGCCGGATCGGGAAAAATACCCGGAGACGTTCGTCATCGACGAGTTACGCTGCATCTATTGCGGCATGTGCGAGCAGGCGTGTCCCGTCGATGCCATCGAATTGACGACGCTGTTCGATCTGACCGGCATGTCGCGCGAGTCGATGATGTTCGATAAAGAGAAGCTGCTGAGCGTGTTCGACGAGACGGTGAAGGCGGGGACGGATCCGATTCGCACGCGCGCCGGAAGACTCGGCGTCGCTTCGGAATTGCCCGCGGATACAGGCTTGGCGTCGTCGTCGAGTGCGCAGAGCTAACTCGAACCCGGCCATCGGGGGGCTAACGCCTCCCGCTCGCTAGAGAGAAAGTGATATGTCGTACTGTCTTTTGAGTGCCCTGCCGACCGCCGCCGAGTTGTGGCCGATTGCGCTGCCGCTGTTGGCTGGAGGCAGTGCCGTCTATTTTCTTCTGCCTCGTCCCAAGACGTATCCGAGGTGGTGGGGCGCGGGATTGTCGACGACCGCGCTGTTGTTGGGAGGTGTCCTTCCAATGCTCGGCAGCGGAGTATCGCCGGAATCGATCCTCTTTTGGTCGTTCTCTCTCCTCGGCATCGTCTCCGGCGTCCTGTTGGTGACTCAGCATAACCCCGCCCGCGCCGCCCTGGCCTTTGCGTTGGTGGTGTTAAGCACTTGCGGCTTGTTTTTATTGTTGGCCGCTCCATTCCTCATGGCGGCAACCATCATTATTTACGCCGGCGCTATTATTGTGACGTTTCTGTTCGTCATCATGTTGGCTCAACCGAGGGGTATGTCCGATGCCGACGACCGCTCCCGCGAACCCGGTTTGGCGACGCTGACGGGATTTCTACTGCTGGGAACGCTGCTTTTCGTCTTGGTGGGCTATTCCCAGAAACTTCAAGATAATAGGCTAGGGGTCGATCGGCTTATCGAGAGAACGCGCGAAGTGGCTGCGCTGAACGACCGCATGGCGATGGACGAAAAAATCGGTAAGGGCTGGGAAGACGACGAGCTATTCAAACAGTTTAGCGGCGTATTCAAGTCCCGAGGGGATTGGAAAGACCTGGACGATCGGCGTGCGCAGGTGGCCATCGCGTGGTCTACCATCGATCCTCTCGATCCCAAGGCAGTGGAAGCGTCGCGCGCTCGCCTGGGCGAGTTGATCGCACTGGGCGAGATCGCGCGGGATCGCCTCGCTTGGCTGCCGATGGCGACCGAGACCCCGCTGTCCGACCTGAGCGGCGCGCCGCCGGTTCGAGAATTCGAGCGCGTTCGCCGCGATGCCGCCGGTCTGCCGCGCATGCCCGCCGACAACGCCGCTTACCTCGGTCGTTCGCTGTTCACCGATTTTCTCCTGCCCGTCGAGTTGGGCGGTAGCCTCTTGTTGGTAGCCACCGTGGGAGCCATCGCCATCGCCTTCCGCCGTTCGTAGAGTGAGGAGTTCATGACCGCATTGCCGTTGTACCACTATCTGATGGTCGGCGCAGTCCTATTCGTCTTGGGACTCATCGGGTTCCTAGCGCGCCGCAATCTCATCGTCATGTTTCTCTGTGTGGAAATGATGTTGCAGGGGGTGGCGATCAATTTGGCGGCGTTCGCGCGCTATCGCGGCAACTTGCAAGGGCAGGCGTTCGTCCTGTTCATCGTGACGGTGGCGGCGTGCGAAGCGGCCATCGCCTTGGCGTTGATCTTGATGCTCTACCGTCGGCGACATTCGCTGGACGCGAGCAAATGGCAGGATCTGCGCGAAGCGGGGGAAGAGGCGACCGAAGACATGGAGCCGCTGCCGCCGTCGCCGCGTTTGCCCGTTTATCCGCATCTGACGCCCGCCGGACTCGAACCCGAACACCGTGCCGAGGAGAGTCATGTCTGACGTGCGATCTTTTTTGTGGCTAATCCCGGCTCTCCCGCTGACGGCCGCCGTTTTCATCGCCTTGTTCGGCCCGCGTTGGCTGCGCCGTCACAGCCATTGGCCGTGCATCTTGGCCACCGCCGGCGCGTGCGTCGTCGCCTTCATGGCCTTCCATTCGGTTCACGACGGCGTGTCGCAGTTCGTCTCCGCGCACCACGGCGGCGCGGCGGAACATACCGCGACCCCGGACCCCTACCCGCATCAAACTGCCGTCTATTACGAGTGGTTCAAAGTCGGCGAAGCCGGCGCGGGGCGCGGCGTCGATGTTGGCATCGCCCTCAACGCCGATGCCCTTAGCACGATGATGGCCCTCATGGTCACGTTCATCGGCACGCTCATCGCCGTCTACTCCGCCGGTTACATGCACGGCGACGAAGGCTACGCGCGATTCTTCGCCGAGGTGTCGCTGTTCGTGTTTATGATGACCACGCTCGTTCTCGCCGACAATTTCGCTCTGCTCTATCTCGGTTGGGAAGGCGTCGGACTCAGCAGCTATTTATTGATCGGCTTCTGGTTCGCCAAACCGGCGGCCGCGGCGGCGGCGCGCAAGGCGTTCCTCGTCACGCGCATCGGCGACGTGGGACTGTTCCTCGGCATTCTGTTGCTGTGGTCGAGTTTCGGCCATCACTTGGATTATCGACACATTTTCCAATCCGTGAAGGCGGCGGAAGAGGCAAAGACACTCGATTACGGCGTGCTGACGACGGCTTGTCTGCTACTGATGTGCGGCGCGGTCGGTAAATCGGCGCAGTTCCCGCTGCACGTGTGGTTGCCGGACGCGATGGAAGGTCCGACGCCGGTTTCGGCCCTCATTCACGCGGCGACGATGGTGACGGCCGGCGTATATCTCGTGGCACGCTGTACACCGCTGTTCATGCTCGCGCCGAATGCGCAAGTCGTCGTGGCCACCCTCGGCGCGATCACCATGGTTTTGGCGGCACTCATCGCTCTGACGCAGAACGATCTCAAGCGCGTGTTGGCGTATTCGACGCTAAGCCAACTCGGTTATATGTTCGTGGCGCTGGGCAGCGGGGTGGCATCGGCGGGCGAGGCGTTCGTGACTTTCGCCGTCGTAGCCGCGATGTTCCATCTCTTCACCCACGCCTTTTTCAAGGCGCTCTTGTTCCTCAGCGCCGGCAGCGTCATGCACGCGATGGGCCACGTCATCGACATGCGCCGTTTCAGCGGACTGCGAAAAGTGTTGCCGCACACGCACTGGACGTTCCTCTGCGGGGCGTTCACTCTGGCGGGCTTCCCTCTGCTTTCTGGCTTCTGGAGCAAAGATGCGATTCTCGACGCCGCTTGGACCGCCGGCCATCGCGCCGACCACTATGCCGCATGGTATCTCGTGCTGTGGTTCGCGGGGCTTGCCACGGCCGGTCTGACGGCGTTTTATACATTCCGCGCCTATTTCTTGACGTTCTGGGGCGAGGTGCGCATCCCGCACGAGGCGTTCGAGCATCACCACGGTCACGAGGAACACGGCGGCCACTCCGACCGCCACGGCCACGGCGAGACACCGCGTCTGGAGTCGCCCGCGGTAATGACCGTTCCGTTGATGATCTTATCCGTCTTCGCCTTGGGCATCGGCGCGGCGTTGGGACCGACGGGCCTGTTCGAGCATTTCGTGGCCCACACGCCGGGGTTTCCGCCGCCCGAAGCGGAGTCGCTCAACTGGTCGATGATGCTGCTCAGCACACTCGTCGGCTTGGGCGGGATCGGCGTGGCGTATTGGATGTACGTTCGACAACCGGACCTGCCGGGTCGTTTGGCCGGTGCCGCAAAAGGCTTCTATCAGCTTTCGCTGAATAAATTTCATATCGATGAACTGTACGAATTGTTCGTTCTGAAGCCCTTGGCCGGTTTCACGACGTTCGCGCGCATCTTCGATTTGAACGTGTTGGACGGATTGGTCGATCTCACGGGATATATGCTGCGCTGGCTGGGTTTCCTGGCGCGTCCGGTCCAGAACGGGTTGGTACAATTTTATGCGTTGGCGATGGTATTGGGAATGACGGTGTTTCTTATCGCGCTGATACTGAAATTGTAATTCGTCGACGCGCGGCAACGATCGATCTTGACCTCGTAGATTGGGATTATCATGTCGGGATTATTCCTTTTGTTGTTGGCGCTGCCGCTTGGGACGGCGGTTGCGTCGGCGTTGCTGGGTTCCGGCCGCGCTGTCGCCGTGCGTTGGCTCAGTCTAGCAAGCTCGCTCGCCAGCCTTTTGTTGGCCACGATTCTCTCCGTCCAATTCGCCGCGGCACGCCTCGACCAAACACCGACCGACGCCAAATCGCCCTCGACGTTCCCCGACGAATGGATCAAGTTCTCGACGCGAGCAAATCTACTTCCCCTGCACACGACGGCCAACGGCACGGTCGATAGCGCCATTCAATTCTACGTCGGGATCGACGGACTGAACGTGTGGCTGATTTTGTTGACGGCGTTGTTGATGGTGTCGAGCGTGTTGGTGTCGTGGACGGCCATTACCGAGCGCGTCAACGAATTTCACGCTTGGTTGTTCGTCTTACAATTGGGCATGACGGGCGTGTTCGCTTCGTTCGACATCGTCTTATTTTACGCCTTCTTCGAATTGACGCTCGTGCCGCTGTTCTTCCTCATCGGCATCTGGGGCGGACCTCAACGCCAATACGCCGCGCGCAAGTTTTTCATTTACACGTTGACGGGAAGTCTCGTCACCCTGTTGGGCATCGTCGCCCTCGCGCTGACGCTGCCGCAAATCGAGAGTCAACGCGATCCCACTCGAACGCCGCTCCTGACGTTCGCCATTCCGGAGTTGATTGCGAAAGTAGATGCGCTAAACAACAAATTACCCAAGGACGTTCAGGAATTGGAACAGGCTCCGCCCGATTTCGAGCCGCAACTCCTGAAGGAACGACGCGAGCGGCTCGATTCGTGGCGTCGCGTGCAAATGTGGGTGTTTCTGGCGATGATGTGCGGCTTCGCGGTCAAGGTGCCGATGGTTCCGGTGCATACTTGGCTACCGTTGGCCCACGTTGAAGCCCCGACGGCCGGCAGCGTTCTCTTGGCCGGCGTCTTGCTCAAGCTCGGTACTTACGGCTTTCTGCGCCTGTGCGTGCCGTTGGCTCCCGATGCCAGTCTGCGCATCGGCGCGCCGCTGCTCGGCGGGCTGGCCGTCGTCGGCATCTTGTACGGAGCGTTCTGCGCCCTGGCACAAGACGACGTGAAAAAACTGGTTGCCTACTCCAGCGTCAGCCATCTCGGCTATTGCATGTTGGGGTTGTTCGCGCTCAACGAAGTCGGCATGACGGGCAGCCTGATGCAGATGATAAACCACGGCCTCTCGACCGGCGCGCTGTTCTTGTTGGTCGGCATGTTGTACGAGCGCTATCACACGCGGAAGATGGCGGACTACGGCGGCATGGGTTCGCGGCTGCACTTGTTGGCCGTCTTCATGGTGTTTATCACCATGTCGAGCGTCGGACTGCCGGGGTTGAACGGCTTCCTCGGCGAATGGCTGGTGATTTCGGGAATGTACGACTTCACCGGCACGCAGGTGCGCGGAACGCTGTTGGCCGGACTCGGCGCGGTCGGCGTCGTGCTGGGGGCCTGGTACATGCTGACGATGGTTCGCCAGATCTTTTTTGGCCCACTCAAGGAACCGCATCACGAGGGGCACGGCGTCATCGGCGATTTGAACGGCCGCGAATTGGCGACCCTGTTGCCCCTCGCCGTGCTTTGCCTGGCGCTCGGCGTCTACCCCAAACCGTTCTTCAAGGCGGTGAGTCCGGAAATCCGCGTCTTGGCCGGCATCGCCGACGCCGCCCGCCGACGGGCCGCCGCGGAACATTCCCCCGTTCCTCCCCGCGATATTCGACAGGCCGCGACGGCCACGGAGAAGAAGTAACGTGAATCCCAATCTCGTCACGGCCCTGACCGGCTACCTTCCCTATCTCGTCCCGGAGATGCTTCTGGGCGCGGCCGCTTGCGTCCTGTTTCTCGGTGGAACCTGGCGCGCGAACCGCCACTTGTGGGGGGGCGTCGCGCTCGTCTCCCTGGCAATGGCCGCCTTGGCTCTGTCGCTCAATCCGCTGCCCCACTACCAGTCGGCCAGCATCGCCGACGCCTCGCGCTACGCAAGCCCCGTGATGCTCGATCGGTTGGCGCTGCTGTTGCGGGCCGTGTCCTTGGCCGGAGGCGTCTTGCTCGTTTTGCTCTGTTGGGACTCGATGCCGGAAAATCGAGCCGCCGAATATCATGCTTGTCTGTTGCTCATGGTCGCCGGCATGGGGCTGTGCGCGGCGGCAAACGAATTGGTGACGCTGTTCCTCGCCCTGGAATTAACGAGCATACCGACCTATTTAGTCCTCTACTTGGGCAAGAGCGCCGCCCCCGACGGCGGACTCGACGCGGCGGGGCAAGAGGCGGCGATGAAATACTTCTTGCTCAGTATCTTCTCGTCGGCGTTGACGTTGTTCGGTTTCAGCTATCTGTACGGCATGGCCGGGACGACGAATCTACCGGGCCTGGCCGACGCCTTCCGCCGCGCCAGCGATCTCACTGCGGCGAGCGAGCCGACCCTTCCTTCGCCGCTGATGGGCATGGGCATGGTGGCGCTGGTCATGGTGGTGGCCGGACTCGGCTTCCGCCTGACCGCCGTGCCGTTTCACTTTTATGCTCCCGACGTTTATCAGGGCACGACGACGGCCAATGCCGCCGTCTTGGCGTTCGTGCCCAAGGTGGCCGGCTTCGCCGCGCTCGTCCGCGTTTTGGGCTTCGTCCTGCCCAACTTATCGCACGAAGTTTTCACGGCCACTCTCTCTCGCCCCATCCTCCGAGAACAGCTGCCGATCTTGCTGTGGATCATCGCCGCCGTGACGATGACGCTGGGCAATCTCCTCGGCTTGTTGCAAGACAACCTCCGTCGGCTCCTAGCCTACTCCAGCGTGGCCCACGCCGGATACATGCTCATCGGTTTGGCCGCCGCACCGCGCTTACTCGATGCGTTCGACGCGCCGGTGGACGGCGTCGATGCCGTGTTCTTTTATTTGGTTACCTACGGAGCGATGACGTTGGGAGCGTTCGGCGTCCTGCAATATCTGAGTTCGAGCGGACAAAAAGCCGAAACGGTGGACGACCTCGCAGGACTCAGCAGAACCCGACCGGGTTTGGCCTTGGTCATGGTCCTGTTCTTGTTCAGCCTGATCGGCATACCGTTTACGGCAGGCTTCATGGGCAAGTTCTTGCTCTTCGCCGGCGCGCTCGATGTGCCTCCTTCCCAGGAAGCGACGTTTTGGCCGCCCGATCAACGGACGTTGTTCGTCGGTCTCGCGCTGCTGGCCGCCTTGAACGCGGCTATCGGCGGATGGTACTATCTCCGCATCGCCGCCGTGATGTATCTGCGCGACCCCTCGCCGCTCGCCGTCGCTGCCGACGGTAAGCGTTCGTGGCCAACATTGGCGGCGGTCTGTCTGTGCGGCGCGCTCACCTTGGGGATCGGCGTCAATCCCGACCCGCTCAAACGGGCGGTGCAATCCGCCGTCCCGCGGCTGACCGACATGGTCTCGGTTTCAGCGGTGGAACGATGAAGACGATCCGAGCCAGAAGCGATTCTCGGCGCGATGATCTTGACGGCACTGCCCTCGCTCTTATGATAACTTTTTCGATTCCCGCGTTTTGAACGAGATGGAAGAACGAAGATGTCCACATACATGGCCAAGCCGGAAACGATCTCGCGGCGTTGGTTGGTAATCGATGCGGCGGATCAGGTGGTAGGACGCCTGGCCGTTCAAATCGCCAACATTCTGCGCGGCAAACATCGTCCCGAATACACGCCGCACATCGACACCGGCGAGTTCGTCATCGTCATCAATGCCGAGAAGATCCGTTTCACCGGCAAGAAGTTGCAAACCAAGACCTATTCGTGGTACACGCGCTATCCGGGCGGACTCAAGACCGTGCTGGCTCGCGATGTGATGAAGAATCACCCCGAACGCATCCTGGAAGAAGCCGTGAAGCGCATGGTGCCGCGCAACAAGCTCGGCCGACAGCAAATGACCAAACTGAAGATCTACGCCGGTTCGTCGCACCCGCACCAGGCGCAGCAACCCGTGGAATTTAAGCTGGTTCCCTGATTCGGAGAACGATCGTGGCCGACACGAAAACCAAGAAGACTTATTATCTCGGTACCGGCCGGCGCAAAACGTCGGTGGCTCGCGTTCGCTTGAGCGAGGGCAACGGTCAAATTGTCATCAACGGCCGCCCGGTGGACGTGTATTTCACCGAGGCCAAGGACCAAAACGCCGTCACCGGCCCGCTCGAACTTACCGAGATGCGCGCACGCCTCGACGTCTCCGTCAAAGTGCGGGGAGGCGGCATAACCGGCCAAGCGGGAGCGGTCTGTCAAGGACTCGCCCGCGCCCTCAAGCAGATGTTCGGTCTCGATACCGCACCGGCCGCCGACGCCGATGGCCAGGCCGAAACCGGCGGAATGGCCAAGAAGCTGCGCGATTCGCACTATCTCACCCGCGATAGCCGCATGAAGGAACGCAAGAAATACGGACGCAAGGGCGCTCGCAAGAGTTTCCAATTCTCGAAGCGCTAATCCCGTCGAGTTTTCCATCGCATCTCGTTCCCATGCCGTCGGGTATGGGAACGAGAGTGCCGCTTCGACTGCCCTTCCAGATTCCGTTGTCCTTTCCCATCCGCCGTTTCTTGCGCGGGATGGAATACGCAATCGACCCCATCTCCGCCGACGAAGCGGGAACCCTCTGGCCGCGCGGCAGGGTTTTTCGTTGAATGCCGCTAAGAGACGATCCGCAAAGCCTCCCTCGATCCCGTACTCAGGGAGAGAGGGGCTTTGCGGATCGCCGCTAAGACGCCGCTTACCTACCTTGTGGGTCACGAAGTCAACGTCGGCCCCACCAACGCCGCTGCGAGGAGATAGACATGGCAAACGCGGACACCGCTGCCGCATCCCAAGCGCCGCCGCTGGCACTTGGACCACGCTTGAATCTGTCGGTGATGATGTTTCTTGAATTCGCCGTCTGGGGCGCGTGGTTCTCGGTACTCGGCAATCGGCTCACCGCAATGGGGCTGTCCGATTCTATCGGTCGAATCTTCGGCACGATGGCTTTGGGAACCATTGTCGCGCCGTTGTTCATCGGACAAGTCGCCGACCGCTATTTCAGCAGTGAAAAACTCATGGCACTGTTGCATTTGATCGGCGCGGGGCTTTTATATTGGATGGCGGCAATTCCTCCTGTGGTGGATCGCGACCCGGCGCTTGTGGCGGCCACGGCGTCAAAGTTCTATTGGATCGCCTTAACTTACGCGCTCATCTACTCGCCGACCTTGGCGTTGTCCAACTCGATCGCCTTCACGCACGTTCCCGATGGCACGCGCGATTTTCCGGGTCTTCGCGTTCTCGGCACCATCGGCTGGATCGCCGCAGGCATGACGGTTGGCCTCGTGCTGCCGATGTTTTTCGGCGACTCCAAAATCTCCAATGGCCCGCTTCTTCTGGCCGCGGGGCTTTCGGCGCTGCTGGGCATCTACAGCTTTCTATTGCCGCACACGCCCCCCAAAGGAAAGGCTGGAGAGGCGCTGCCGTTCCTCCGCGCCGTGCGTCTGCTGCGCGAGCCCTCGTTTGCCGTGTTTTTCGGTGTCTCGTTCATCATCACAATCGTTCTCGCCTTCTACTACAATTACACGGGCCTTTATCTGGAAAAACATCTCGGAGTGCGGGATGTGGCCTCGACCATGACGATCGGCCAATGGTCGGAGATGTTGCTGTTGCCGTTCTTGCCGGTGTTTCTGCGTCGGATGGGGATGAAGTGGGTGTTAGCGATGGGTATGTTGGCTTGGGGTCTGCGCTATGGCCTCTTCGCGTTGGGCGGCAGCTACGCGGTAGGCGCTTTCTATTGGCCTATCATTCTCTGTTTAACGCTCCACGGCGTTTGTTACGATTTCTTTTTCGCCGCGGGATTCATCCATGTCGATAACGAATCGCCCTCCGACATCAAGGGGAGCGCCCAAGCGCTATTCGTATTCTTGACGTACGGTTTGGCGATGTGGCTCGGTAGCGAGTTGTCGAACGTCGTCTTCGATAAAACCACACGCATGGAACCCGTCGCGGTCGAAAGTAAAGCCGTCGTGGTTCGCGATTGGACTTTTGCGACCGGATGGGTTGACTATGCGGTGACGAATCAATCGAACGATAAGACCCCCGTGACCGATTGGATGCGATTCTGGTCGGTGCCCAGCATCGGCGTACTGATAGCTCTACTCTTGTTCGTAGCGTTCTTCCGCCTTCGTACCGCTGGAGTTGGAGCGGATAAGGAAGGCGGCTGGAAATCGTCCGGCGATGTCTACAGCGAGGAACATCAAAGCCACATTCCCTCCGGCGAAGCGGGCGTGGACGCTTGAACCCGGCGAGCGGCTCGCCCTTGCCGCGCGGCGGGCGATGTGCTTTCCTTGTGGTAAGCGAATTATCCAAGGAACGAGACGACTCATGCGAACTCAGATAAGAATTGTGGCCGGCTCGTTGCGCGGACGCAAGTTGACCTGCACCGTCGACGCCAATTTGCGTCCGACGCCTCAGCGGGTGCGCGAAGCGCTGTTCAGCATCCTCGGCAACGCCGTGCCGGAGCGCCCCTTCATCGACATCTTCGCCGGAACCGGGGTCATCGGACTCGAAGCGGTCAGCCGCGGCGCTTCGTCGGTTCTCTTCGTCGAACGCGATTTTCGGCTGATCGCCGACCTCGAACGGCACATCGACGAGTTCGATCTCGGCGAAACGGCCCGCATCGCCCGAACCGATGTCTACCGTTGGATCGAGCGCTGGGAGCCGCCGAACGAACCCGTAACCCTCTTCCTCAGTCCTCCCTTTCGGGATTACGAACAACGACTCGACGAGTTGTTGAGCGCCATCGCACAGTTGCAAGAAAGAGTGCGACCGGGTTCGGTGATTGTCGTGCAAGCCGAGAGCAAGGCGACGCTGGATAACCTTCCCGCCCGCCCGACTTGGGACGAACGCCGCTACGGTCGCAATGTTCTGCTGATCTGGGTCAAGGAAACGCCGGATTAGCCGCGCGGAGGACGGCAAGGAAAACCCATGAGCGTCCCGTTGACCGAACGCGATTTCGCCCTCGACGTGGTTCGTCGTCTGCGCGAGGCGGGGTACGAAGCGCTGTGGGCGGGCGGTTGCGTCCGCGATGAGTTGCTCGGCATCCTTCCGAAAGACTACGATGTGGCCACCTCGGCGCTTCCGGAGGAAGTGCGCCGAATGTTTCGTCGCACCGTCGCCGTCGGCATGAGCTTCGGCGTGGTCGAGGTGCTGGGGCCGCGCGCGCCGGAGGGCCTTCTCAAAGTACAAGTCGCCACGTTTCGATCCGATGTCTCTTACAGCGATGGACGGCGACCCGATGCCGTCGTGTTCTCGTCGGCCCGCGAGGACGCCTTGCGCCGCGATTTCACCATCAACGGCATGTTCTTCGATCCTCTGGAAAATCGCCTGATCGATTATGTCGGCGGACAAGACGATCTGCGGGCCAGGCTTCTCCGCGCCATCGGCGATCCGTTTCGACGCTTCGACGAGGACAAGCTGCGCATGTTGCGCGGCGTGCGTCAGGCCACGCACTTCGATTTGGAGATCGACCCGGGCACGGTGAACGCGATGCGCGCCATGGCCTCGCGGATCGGCGTCGTCAGCGCCGAGCGCATCGCCGAGGAACTGCGGAAGCTGCTCGTCGATGCCACGCGCGCGCGGGGCATGAGAACGTTCGTGGATTTAGGATTAGCGGAGTCGATCTTGCCGGAATTGTTGCCGATGCAGGGTTTGCCGCAGGGATTGCCTCGCCCCGATGGTCCGGCGCTGCCGCCTCCGGGACGCCCCGGCCCCGATGTCGGCGAAGGCGTTGTGGATCTGTGGGAACACGTCCTGCGCGTTCTCGATCTTCTCGGAGGAGAAGTATCGTTTTCTCTGGCGATGGCGGCTCTGTTGCACGATGTCGGCAAGCCGCGCACGGTGGGACGCACGCCGGATCGCTACACTTTCTACGGCCACGAACACGTCGGACGGCGCATGGCGGGAGAGATTGCCGAACGACTCAAGCTATCCAACGACGAGCAAAAGCGCATCGAATGGCTGGTGGAGAAGCATCAGATCCTCAGCGATGCCCGGCAGATGCGACCGAGCAAGTTGAAAACGCTGTTGATCCATCCGGGCATCCACGAATTGCTGCAACTGCATCGCGCCGACGCCTTGGCTTCGGGCCGAGACACGGATCACGTCGCCCACTGCGAAGACCTGCTCGCACGGTGGAGCCGCGCGGAACTCGATCCTCCTCCTCTGCTTACCGGCGACGACCTGATCCAAGCCGGCCACAAACCGGGGCCAAACTTCAAGAAGCTTTTAGATGCCGTGCGAGAGGCCCAACTCGATGGAGCCATCCATAAAAAAGAAGAAGCCTGGGATGTGGTGACACGTCAACAGAGCGAGTAAGCGACGGTTTCCCGCGGATCACTCACACGTTGGTTAGCCGCGACGCGCAGCGGAGCGCGTTGTCTCGCGCTCCGCTGCGCGTCGCGGCCAACCACAATACCGTTCGTTGTATGCAATCCGAAAAGAAACCGCTCCAGACTCAAGGGCAGAGGGGTTGGAATGAGTTCCTCGCCAATTCCCGCCCCTCTCCCCTGAGTACAGGGGAGAGGGGGCTTTGCGGATCGACTCTTACTCTGCCGCTCCGATGATTTGCGGTTCATCCACTTCTTCCAGCCCATCGCTGGTCTCTTCGTGGTCGGTACCCATGCGCAGCGGCGGCGCGTTGAGACGTACTTCCGCCTCTTGATGGGTGCGGAAGCCGGTTCCGGCCGGGACCAAGTGGCCGAGGATGACGTTTTCCTTGAGGCCGACTAGGTAATCGACCTTGCCGGCCAGCGCCGCCTCGGTCAGCACCTTGGTCGTCTCTTGGAACGAGGCGGCGGAGATGAAGCTCTCGGACTGAACCGCCGCTTTGGTGATGCCCAACAACTGGGTACTGCATGTCGCCGGCGTGGGCGTCGTGAAGGTCGGCAAATCCTTGTCGTCGATCTCCAGGCGTGCCCGTTCGTCCTCGAAGGCGTCTTTGCCGACGATTTCGCCGAGCTTGAATTTCGAGTCGCCGACATCCTTGATTTTGACGCACTTTTTGAGGTTGTCGTTGACGGCGCGGAAGCCGAACTTGTCGATGACGCTACCGGGCAACAGTCCGGTGTCGCCCATCGTCTCGACCTTCACCTTGCGCAACATCTGCGAAACGATGACTTCGATGTGCTTGTCGTCGATGTCCACGCGCTGGGCGCGATAGACCGACTGCACTTCCTGCACGAGATAGTGCTGTACTTCTTCGATGCCAGAAATCTTGAGGATTTCGTGGGGCACCAACGGGCCGTACACGAGCCGCGCCCCTTCCTTGACGCGGTCGCCGTTGTGAACGGCCAAATGCTTGCCCGCCGGTACTTGATGCTCGCGCTCTTCGCCGACGAACTTTCCGCTGTCGTCCAGGGGTTGAACGTAGACGAGGCGCTTGCCGCGTTTCTTTTCGCCCAAGCGAACGATGCCGGCCACCTCGGCCATCTTGGCGGGGTCGCGCGGCGTCCTCGCCTCGAAGATTTCCGTGACGCGCGGCAGACCTCCGGTGATGTCCTGTTGGCCGGACATTTCGCGCGGCGACTTGGCCAACAGCGTGCCCGCCGATACTTTCATGCCTTCGCGCACTTCCAAGAACGCTTTCTCCGGCATATGGTACGCCGCCAAAATCTGGCCGCGATCGTCCTCGACGATGATCTGCGGATGCAGGTCGCCTTTGTGTTCCATGATGACCCAGCGCTCCGCGCCCGTCGTTTCCTCGCGCTCCTTTTTCAGCGTCTGCTCCTCGACGATTTCATCGAAGCGGACGCGCCCGCTAAACTCGGCGACGATGGGCGTGATGTGCGGATCCCATTTGCACAGCACTTGCTTCTCTTGCACGGTTTGGCCGTTCTCGACCATCAGCACCGCGCCGTTGGGAACCGGATAGGCTTCCAGTTCCTTCTCTTCCTTCGAGTTCGGTCCCTTGGGAGACACGATCTTGATTTCGCCGTTGCGGGCCAAGGCGATGCGTTCGCCCTTGTCGTTGAGAACGTCGGTTATGCGTTCGTAGCGGATGATGCCGGCTTTCTTGGCCTTGGCTTCCGACTCGCCCATTTCGCGCTTCACCACGCCGCCGATGTGGAAGGTGCGCATGGTGAGTTGCGTGCCCGGTTCGCCAATCGACTGGGCGGCGATGATGCCCACCGCCATACCCTCTTCAACCAACGTTCCGGTGGCCAAATCCATGCCGTAACACAATCGGCACACGCCCAGCGATGCCTGACAGGTCATCGGCGAGCGCACTAAAATCTTGTCGATGCCCATGACTTCGATCTTTCGCGCCGCCTCCCAAGAGATCATCTCGTTTTCCTTGACGATCGCCTGGCCGGACACGGGATCGCTGATGGTATTCCGGCTGACGCGGCCGCGGATCGTCTCGGACAAGGGACGCTCGATCTGTTCGCCCTTGTAGACCACCCCCTTGCTGACGCCTTGGGTGGTGCCGCAGTCGTAGGTGGTGACGACCACATTTTGCGCCACATCGGCCAACTTGCGCGTCAGGTAGCCGGAGTCCGCCGTCTTCAAGGCGGTGTCGGCCAAGCCTTTGCGGGCACCGTGCGTCGAGCTGAAATACTCCAGCACGCTCAATCCTTCGCGGAAGTTCGCCTTGATCGGCGTCTCGATGATGGTTCCGTTGGGCTTGGCCATCAAGCCGCGCATACCGGCGAGCTGGCGAATCTGCTCGGTGCCGCCGCGCGCCCCAGAGTTGGCCATCAGGAAAATCGGGTTCAAATACGGACGGTTTTCGCCGTGTTCGTCCTTGCGCCGGTCGTTGCGCAGATCTTCCATCATCTGCTCGGTGATGCGGTCGCGGGCGGCGGTCCACAGGTCGATGACTTTGTTGTAGCGCTCGACTTCGGTGATGTTGCCGCGATCGTACTGCTTGCGGTAGCGATCGACTTCCTTCTCGGTGTCGCCGAGTATCTTATCCTTGTTGGCCGGCGTCCGCAAATCGTCGGTGGCGAACGACAGACCGGAGCGCGTCGATTCGCGGAAGCCGATCTCCTTCATGCGGTCGAGCAGTTCGATGGTTTCGCGGCGGCCCAGCGATTGATAGCAATCGGCGATGATGCGCGCCAGGTGCTTGCTGGAGAGGGCGAGGTCGTAAAACGCCATTTTCGGATTGAGAATATCGTTGAACAACACGCGGCCCACCGTGGTGAACACCAAGCCGCTCGGCTTGCGCGGGATGTCGTCGACGCGCGTCTTGCTCTTGTCCACCTTGATCTCGCCGATGACTTTTTTCTCGATCGGCAGGCGAACGTAGATGCGTGCGTGAACGCCGAGCTTTTTCAGCGCGAAGGCGGTGAAAACCTCGTGAACGTTGGTGAACGTCTTGCCTTCGCCGGCTTCTCCGGATTCGCCCAACTCGCCGCGCGTCGCGGTCAAATAGTAGCAGCCCATGACGATGTCTTGCGACGGACTGATAATGGGCTGGCCGTTGGCCGGGCTGAAGATGTTGTTGGTGGACATCATCAGCACCGTCGCCTCGACCTGGGCTTCGATGGACAGCGGCAGATGCACGGCCATCTGATCGCCGTCGAAGTCGGCATTGAATCCCTTGCACACCAGCGGATGAATGCGGATGGCGTTGCCTTCGATCAGCGTCGGCTCGAACGCTTGAATGCCCATGCGGTGCAGCGTGGGGGCGCGGTTGAGCAAGACCGGATGGTTCTTGATGACCTCTTCGAGAATGTCCCAGACTTGATCTTCCTTGCGTTCGAGCATCTTCTTGGCCGACTTGATGGTGTCGGCGTGGCCGAGTTCCTTCAGGCGGCGGATGATGAACGGTTGGAACAACTCCAAGGCGATCTTTTTCGGTAGACCGCATTGGTGCAGCTTTAGTTCGGGGCCGACGACGATGACCGAGCGGGCCGAGTAATCGACGCGCTTGCCGAGCAGGTTTTCGCGGAAGCGACCCTGCTTGCCCTTAATCATGTCGGTCAGCGACTTGAGCGGACGGTTGCTCGATCCCAGCACGGGACGCTTGCAGCGGTTGTTGTCGAACAGCGCGTCGACCGACTGTTGGAGCATCCGCTTTTCGTTGCGGATGATGACTTCGGGCGCATTGAGATCGACCAGTTTTTTGAGTCGATTGTTGCGGTTGATAATACGACGATAAAGGTCGTTTAAGTCGCTGGTGGCGAAGTTGCCGCTGTCCAAAAGCACGAGCGGGCGCAGGTCCGGCGGAATGACCGGGATGCACTCCAAGATCATCCACTCCGGCTTGTTCTGCGGTCCGCCCAAGCCGGAGTCGCGCAGCGCCTCGACGACCTTGAGGCGCTTGACGAGATCGCGCTGCTTTTGCTTGGACGGTTTGTCTTTGTTGTTTTCGTCGTCGAGCCGTTGCCGCAGTTCGATGGCGAGATCGACGAGGTTGAGTCCCTCCAGCAATTTCTTGACGGCCTCGGCCCCCATGTCGGCCTCGAAGCCGCTGCCGTAGCTTTCGCGCGCTTTGCGGTAGTCATCCTCGGTCAGCAATTGAAGTCGCTTCAACGGCGTGTCGGCGGGATCGACGACGACATAGTCCTGGAAATAGATGATCTTTTCCAGGCTGGTAGTCTTCATGTCGAGCAGCGTTCCGAGGCGCGACGGCATGGCCTTGAAGAACCAGATATGCACGACCGGGGCGGCCAATTCGATGTGGCCCATGCGTTTGCGGCGGACGCGGCTGTGCGTGACCTTGACGCCGCAACGATCGCAAATCATTCCCTTGTACTTCATGCCGCGATATTTGCCGCAGGCGCACTCCCAGTCTTTCTCCGGTCCGAAGATGCGCTCGCAGAACAGGCCGTCCTTCTCCGGACGATAGGTACGATAGTTAATGGTTTCCGGCTTCTTGACTTCGCCGAACGACCACGAACGGATGTCGTGCGGGCTGGCCAAGCTGACGCGCACGGCCCCATAGTCGTTGATACGATCGTAATTGATGTCGCCGTTACTCATAAGTAGTCTCCCCGAGATACAGGGTTTGAATATCTGCTTAATCGAGAATAGCTGCCTCGTGCCGTCTTCTCGGCGGCCGCCGTCCGCGCGAAAACCGAAGCTACGTTCCTCAACGATTCTCCCCTTGGTGTCGAGCGGCAATACAGCGCGTTATCTGAGGGAACGCGAATTACCCGGTTCCCTCACCCTTTGAATTTCTTCGTCCGAGGCGGGACGAATCAGCCTCTTCCGCACGCGAGCTTGATGGACGGCCTCTGGAGGCCGTCCCAAAAGCCCCTCGCCCCTGTACTCGGCAGGCGAGGAGTTGGGGTGAGGGAGTAATTTTTTTTCGAGCATTCTCGCCCCTCACCCCCGACCCCTCTTCCCTGAGTACATGTACGAGGAGGGCTTATGGGAGGCACGTTTCGGCTCCCTTCTTCGGGAGTCAGCCAAGTGACTCGTGCAAGCCGGGTCGCCATTCCTACGTTCCGGTACACGCGCTCGCAAGCGAGATCGGTTGTCATCGTCCCAGCTCGCTCTACGATCGCTTCTTCTCCAACTGCATGTTCAAAGCCAGGCCGCGGATTTCGTTGGTGAGTACGTCGAAGCTGGCGGGCGTGCCGGCCTCCAACGTATTCTCTCCCTTGACCATCGACTCGTAGATCTTGGTCCGACCTTCCACGTCGTCCGATTTGACGGTCAGCAACTCTTGCAAGATAAAGGCTGCGCCGTAGGCTTCCAGCGCCCACACTTCCATCTCGCCGAACCGCTGCCCGCCGAACCGCGCCTTGCCGCCCAACGGCTGCTGCGTGATGAGCGAGTAAGGCCCCGTGGCGCGTGCGTGAACCTTGTCGTCCACCAAATGGTGCAGCTTGAGCATGTAGATGTAGCCGACCGTCACCGGTTGCTCGAAACGGTCGCCGGTGCGGCCATCGTACAAATACGATTTGCCCGTCTCGGAGATGCCGGCCTCCTTGAGGCACTTGCGAATCTCTTCTTCGGTCGCTCCGTCGAACACCGGCGTCACCGCCTTGAAGCCCAACTTCTGCGCCGCCCAGCCCAAGTGCGTCTCAAGAATCTGGCCGACGTTCATACGGCTGGGCACGCCCAAGGGATTGAGCAGGATGTCCACCGGCGTACCGTCGGCCATGTACGGCATGTCCTCGACCGGCAGAATCTTGGAGATCACCCCCTTGTTGCCGTGGCGTCCCGCCATCTTGTCGCCGACCGAGATTTGTCGCTTGGTGGCCACGTACACTTTGACCATCTGTTGCACGCCGCTCGGAAGTTCGTCGCCGCGCTTCATCGAATTCAGCTTGCGTTCCTTCTCGTCGAACAAAAAGTCGAGGCGTTCCTTGTGCCGTTGATGGATCTCGACGCACTGCTTCTTGCGTTCGGGACTGCGCACGTCCAAGTGGTCGAGGCGGAACGAGACCGCTTGCTCGACAACGGCCTTGTCGTCCTTGTCGTGCCCCAGCGTTTTGTTGCTGACGTTGTCCTTCAGCGTCGGCTTCTCCAGAACCGCGGCCAACTCGGCAACCATGGCCCGAAATTGATCGGCGATCTGTTTATTGAAGCGATTGTCCATCTCCTTTAGCTCTTTATCGAAGGCTTTCTTTTCGTCCTCGGTCATCGAAGCCCGGCGGCTGAAACGCTGGGTCTCGATGACGATGCCTTCGACGCCGGACGGCACGTCCAAGCTGTCGTTCTTCACGTCTTCACCGGCGCGGCCGAAGATGGCGTGCAAGAGTTTCTCTTCCGGCGTCAGCTCGCTCTTGGATTTGGGCGACACCTTGCCGACCAGAATGTCTCCGGGCACGACGAACGTGCCGACGCGGACAATGCCGTACTCGTCCAGGTTGGACAACGCCTTGGGCGAGACGTTGGGGATATCGCGGGTGAACTCCTCCTTGCCGAGCTTGGTTTCGCGGATCTCGATCTCGAACTCCTCAATGTGAATCGAGGTGTAGGTATCGTTTTCCACCAGCTTTTCGCTGATGATGATGGCATCCTCGAAGTTGTACCCGTCCCACGACATGAAGGCGACGAGGACGTTGCGTCCCAGGGCCAATTCGCCGTGACTGGTGGCAGCTCCGTCGGCGATCACTTCACCCGCCTTGACCTTTTGGCCGACGCGCACCAGCGGTTTCTGATTGAGGCAAGTATGCTCGTTCAAGCCGGTGTACTTGCGCAGCGTGTACTCGCGCTCATCGACGCGGATGCGTTGGGCGTCGACGTGGGTGACGGTTCCGTTTCGCTGGGCTTTCACGACCATGCCGCTGTTGTAGGCCACGTCCTTTTCCAGACCCGTGGCCACGATCGGAGGTTCGGTCACGAGCAAAGGCACGGCTTGCCGTTGCATGTTGGAACCCATCAAGGCGCGGTTGGCGTCGTCGTGTTCCAAAAACGGAATCAGACCGGCCGAGACGCCGACCATTTGCTTGGGGCTGATGTCGATGTACTGCACTTGATCGGCGGGAATCGACGCGAAGTCGCCGCCGAATCGAGCGATGATGCGTTCTTGCGTCACCTTTTGGCCGTCGGTCGGCGCATCGGCCGGGGCCAGATGAGCCAACGATTCCTCATCGGCGCGCAGCTGCTTCACTTCGTCCGTCAGCTTGCGCTGCTTGACGGCGCGATAGGGGGTGATGAGGAAGCCATACTCATCCACGTCGGCATAAATGCTCAAGTGAGAAATCAGGCCGATGTTCGTGCCTTCCGGCGTCTCGATGGGGCAGATGCGACCGTAGTGCGAGATGTGTACGTCGCGCACGTCGAAGCCGGCTCGTTTGCGATTCAAACCGCCAGGCCCAAGGGCCGACAGTCGCCGTTCGTGCGTCAATTGCGAGAGCGGATTGGTCTGATCGACGACCTGGCTCAATTCGCCGCGGCCGAAGAAATACTCGATGGCGGCGGAAATCGACTTGGGATTGATGAGCGAGCGCGGCGTCATATCCTGCTGATCGCGGATCGACATGCGCTCTTGCACCGTGCGGCGAAGCTTGAGAAAACCCTTGCGCAACTCATCGGCGGCCAGTTCGTCGATGGTGCGAACGCGGCGATTGCCCAGATGGTCGATGTCGTCGATGTGACCTTCGTTGGCGCGCAGCTTCATCACATAGCGAATGGCGTTGAGGTAATCGAGCGCCCGCAGCGTCATTTCCGACTCTTCGATATTCTGGTCGAATTTGCGGTTGATGCGGAACCGTCCGACCTTGCCGAGCCGATAGCGATTGGGATCTTGAAACTTCTCTTTGAACAGTTCTTTGGCTTTTTCCAACTGCGGGGGATTGCCCGGACGAAGTCGCTGATAGATCTTCAGCAACGCCTCTTCGTGCGTGTTGGTTGGATCTTCCTTCAGCGACGCGAGGATGAGCGGATCCTTGACCTTGGTGAGGATTGTCACTTCGGTGGTGGCACTGGCGAAGATGACGTCGAGTTTCTCGTCGGTAAACGTCTCGCCGCTGTCGAGATAGACTTCGCCGGTCTCCGGGTCGATGACATCGCCGACCGCGGTAGCGCCTTTGACCCTGGCGCGGGCGTCTTTGCTATTGGTTTTTATGGTCTCGGTCGGGTAAAAGGCGCGTAGAATGTCGGCGTCGGTGGAGTAGGCGGGGTCCATGGCGCGCAGCAGCGTCATGGACGAGAACTTTCCGGATTGGTCGATGCGAACGCCGAGGGTGTCTTTCTTGGTGACGTTAACTTCGATCCAGCTGCCGCGCTCGGGGATGATGCGGCAAGAATGGAGCTTCTTATCGCTGCCTTCGGTCTCGACGACGAAATCGACGCCGGGCGAGCGGTGCAGTTGGCTGACGACGACGCGCTCGGCACCGTTGATGATGAACTCGCCGCCGCCGATCATGATGGGCATGTCGCCGAGGTAGACTTCTTCCTCGACGGGCTGCTCCTTGACGAGGCGAAGCCAAACTTTGAACGGTCGGCCGTAGGTGAGGCGGAGTTGGCGGCATTCGTCGGGGCCGTAGCGCGGCTTGCCCAGTTCGTAGCGCAGATATTCCAGAGAGAGAGTGTTATCGTAGCTCTTTATGGGGAATATCTCGCGGAGAACGCCTTCGAGTCCGATCGCCTCCCGCTGGTCGGGGGGCAGGTCTAACTGCAGAAAGCGCTCGTAGGAGCGCGTCTGAATGGCGGTCAACGGCGGTACCTTGGCGGTATCGCCGAAGCGACCGAAGTTGCGGGTTTTTTCGGGCACAAGAGTACGAACAGCGGGGACGGGCATAGCGGGTGCTCCTCCCAAAAAGCAACGGATACGAAGCGGCAAGAGCCAAGCCGGCACGGTGCGATCGCTGAGGGCCGCGTCAACTCACGGTGTCGGTTCGGCACGGGGCCGCCGGTCGGTATTTGGATGATCGTTCAAGGGTGCAAGAATCGTTGATGGAGTCGTCCCAAGAGTTACCATGTCGAACGGCCCTGTTCGAAGCGGTGTCGATACGGGATCTCCAACGGGTCGGTTCCGGATGTTCGCCCCTTCCATATCTTGTCGGCGCGCGAGCGCAGCCAAGCTCAAGGCTTGGCCTTTTTTCAACCGGGGGCGAGGGAAAAGGCTGTTAAGTGGCACGCGTGCAGTCCACGGTTCCATTTCCATTCGCGTTCGACGGCTCCGTCCAAACAACCGCCGAGCGATCGTCGCCGCGCCTCTAGTCCAGCAGTGCAAATAACCATCTTATGTTATTTCACCACAAAGGCACGCGAAATGCAAGGAAAATTTTCCCCAAGCGAGTTGGGGGCCTCAGTTCCCCGAAGGCAAACGTCAGGGGGCTTGCGCCCCCTGCTCGCCCATTTCCTTACTTCATGCTGGCTTTCGCGCCGCCTTCTTCCAGCTTTTTCTTGATCGCGGCGGCTTCGTCCTTGGCCACGTTTTCCTTGACGGGCTTCGGAGCGCCTTCCACCAAATCCTTGGCTTCCTTGAGGCCGAGGTTGGTGATTTCGCGGACGACCTTGATGACGTTGATCTTCTTGGCCGGGTCCGCGAGGCCCTCGAGGATGACGGTGAACTCGGTCTGTTCGACTTTCTCGGCGGGAGCGGCGGCACCACCGCCTCCGGGGCCGGCCGCCATCACGACGCCACCCGCGGCGGGTTCGATCTTGTACTTCTCTTTCAGATAATCTTTTAACTGAACGGCCTTGGTGATGGTCAACGCCGCGATCTTATCTCCCAGCTCCATGATGTCGCTCTCGAAGCTGGTTCCGGTCCCTTCTGACATGGTCTACTATTCCTTTCCTGATGCGGTTGCCGCGTGAAGCAATGCGGCGATTCGCGTAATAGCCTATCGGTCGTATTCGGTTAGCCGCGACGCGGAGCGCGGTGGGACCGGCGTCTCGCCGGTCAAGCGCTCGCTCCGCGTCACGGCTAACCGAGGGAATCATTCCGCCGCGGCGGCAGGCGCTTCTTCGGTCTTCTCGGCGATGGTCTGAATCTGGCTGGCCACTTGCGAAATCGGCCCGGTCAAGCAACCGGCAATAGCCGACCCCGGCCCCAGAATCATGCCGACGAGTTGCGCGATGGCCTCTTCGCGCGTCGGCATCTTCAGCGCCAGATCGAAACCGATTACCTGGCCGTCGGCCAGCGCGCCTTTAATGTTGACTTTATCTTTGTAGGCCGCCGAGTTTTTGGACTTCTTCAACTCGTCGTCGATGGCCCGGCTCAACTCGGCGATACTGTTGGCCCCCCACGCGAACGTCGTCGGACCAGCCCACAGCGGAGACTCGGCGGGGATGGGAACCCCCAGGTCGTTAAACACGCGCCGCGTCAGACTATTCTTGACCATCTTGAGGCGGATATTCTTCTTGCGAAGCGTGGCGCGCAGCGAGCCTTCGAGATGGCAATCTAGCCCTTTCATGCTCAACACCACCGCGTCGCGGACGCCGTTGAAATCGCTCCGCAACGCATCCATTTCCATCTGCTTGATGACTTTGCTCATACTTCGGCTTTCGGCAATCGACTAACGGCAATCGGCCCAAATCGCTATCCGACCTCTTGAGTCAATAGCCGATTGCCGATTCCCGAAAGCCGATCTTACATGGTGACGGGGATGCCAGGTGTCATAGTCGCCGCGAGGGTGATTGACTTCACATAATTGCCTTTGATGCCAGCCGGTTTGGCGGCGCGTATTTGTTCGACGAAGGCGACCACATTCGCCGCGATCTTGTCCTCGTCGAAACTGATCTTGCCCACCCCGGCGTGGACGTTGCCGCCCTTATCGGAGCGATACTCGACCTTGCCGGCTTTCTGCTCGCGCACCGCTTGGGCCACGTCTTGACCGGCGGTGACCACTGTGCCGGCCTTGGGCGTCGGCATCAGGCCGCGCGGGCCGAGAACCTTGCCGAGGCGGCTGACCTTGCCCATCATTTCCTGCGTGGCCAGGGCCACGTCGAAATCGAGCCAGCCTTCCTTCTGCACTTTCTCCACGAGTTCGTCGCCGCCGGCGAAGTCCGCTCCGGCTTCCTTGGCCTTGGCGACATTGTCGCCCTGGCAGAAGACGACCACGCGCTTCACCTTGCCGAGTCCGTGCGGCAACGGCACGCTGCCGCGAATCATCTGATCGCTCTGCGTCGTGTCGATGCCGAGCGACATATGCACTTCGACGGTTTCGTCGAACTTGGCGCGCTTGATTTGCTTGAGCAGCCCAATCGCCTGTTTGAGCGGAACGATGCCGGCCTTGGCAATCTTTTGCTGGTCGTTTTTCAGGCGGTTGAGGAGCTTCTTGCCCTTTTGCGGCGGCTTACCGGGTTGCTGCCCCTTTTTCTTGGTCGACGCGGAAGTCGCGGCTGGAGCAGGAGCGACGGAGGGCGCGACCGGCGGCGTGGCTTCGCTCTCGGCCTTGGGGGCTTTCGCCTTGGGGGAGCGCGATTTCTTCTCCTCGCCACCGGCGGGTTCGATCGGTGTCGTTGCGGCCTCGGCGACGGCCTCGTCGGTTTTTTTCTTGGCCATGATCCTGTCGATTCTAAGTCAATAACACACAGTACCAGCACGAAGGAATGGCGAGAATGGCTCTGGCCAACGCTTCGGGTTGGTTCTCAACGGGAACCAGATAGTTTCTTACTTGGTTTAGACCTCGACGGCCAGTCCCAAACTACGGGCCGTGCCTTCGATAATGCGCATGGCGTGATCCACGTCGCGCGCGTTGAGGTCTTGCAGTTTCTTTTGGGCGATCTCGCGCACTTGCGCCGGCGTCACTTTGAAGCCCTTGTACTTGCCGCTGGCCTTGGCCTTTTCCTCGGCATTGATGACTTCGCCGCCCTTTTTCTTTTCGAGCGGAATGCCGGCCGCTTGCTTGAGAAGAACCGCCGCCGGAGGGCTTTTGATGATAAAATCGAAGCTGCGGTCGGAGTAGACGGTAATCACGACCGGCAGGGTGATTCCGCGCATCTCCTTCGAGCGCTCGTTGAATTGGGACACAAATTGTCCGATATTCACGCCATGTTGGCCGAGCGCGGGGCCGACGGGAGGCGCGGGCGTGGCCGAGCCACCGGGGACTTGCAACTTAATCTGCGCGGTAACCTGACGCGCCATGGATATAACCTTTCTCGACGCACTCGCGTACAAAACTCATTCGTCGGACTCGGAGCCGGAAGCGTAAGCGACGGCAAAGGCAAATTTCTCCGTCGCTTACGCTTCCGGCTCCGATTTACGCTTGTTCCACTTGCCAATATTCAAACTCGACCTGCACCGGACGGCCGAAAATCGTCAACTCGACGCTGACGCTGCCCTTTTGGTCGTGCAGTTCTTTCACTTCGCCTTCCATGCCAGCAAAAGTACCGTCGGTGACTTTGACGCGGTCGCCCGGGCCGAAACGTGGCTTGGTGTAGACGACTTTGCCTTCCTCGGTCTTCGCTTCGCCACCCTTTTGTTGCCCGTGCAACATCCGTTCGATTTCTCGATCCGACATGGGTTGCGGGGCGCGCGTCACCGAACCGCCCACAAAATCGCCGACGCCGGAGGTCTCTCGAAATAGATAGAGAATATGGTCGTTGTATTCCACCTCGACCATTAAATATCCCGGATAGAGTTTACGTTCCTTCTGCACTCGCTTGCCGTTGCGCATCTCGGTGACGCGCTCCACGGGAATCACGATCTGTCCGTAATACTCTTCGATCCCTTCGATTTTGACGCGGCGTTCGATGGCTTCCTTGATCGACTCCTCACGCCCGCTTTGCACCTTGACGACGTACCAATGCTTTTTGCTCGGCGGCTCGGCAGGCGTCTCCGGTTCGGTGGCAACCGGCTCGGATGCTGCCGGCTCGGATTCCAACTCGGATTCCATCGGCTCCGATTCCGCTTCTGGTTCGGGGCTATCCATCGAATCGGGAGCTTCCATGAGCGAGGCGTCGGACGACGGAGGCTCGGCCGTTGTCTCTGCGTGGGAAGGCGCGGGTTCTTCGCAAACGGCTTCCGGCGGCAACGGAGGCGGCGCGACGGCCGAAAACTCAGGATTGGTTGTAGGTTCTGTCATGACGCAGACTCTTTGTTCGTCGAGAGCGAGAAACGATGAACGCGCTCCGCTGCTTACCGTTCACTCACCAAGGTCGTTCATCGACGGGTTGTGAGGAATCTTGTTTTTCGGATATTTTCAAAACGCCAATGGGCGGCCAACTCAACACCGACTTCCACACGATGTCCATGCTGAAGAGGTAGAATGCCGTAAGCACCACGGTAACGAGAACGACGATAGTATCTTGAACCAGTCGCCGTTGCGTGGTCCATGAGACTTTGTTGATCTCGGCTTCGGTGGCGATGAGAAAATCGGCGAAGGCGGGCACGTTGACGACGCGCCAACCCAACCACAGACCCGCCGCCAACAACAACAACGGAACCGTGAACTGAAGCGAAGGCAACAGCGTGATCGAGCGGTAGCTCAACGGTCCCGAAGCAGGCTCCGGATCGCTGACCGCCGGTGGGGTTTCGTCGTTCTTTTTCAGCCGTTGTTCTTCTTCCTTGTACTTCGCGCGCTCCACGATGTCATTCGGCTTGTATGTGGAATCGCCCGGTTCGACGATCTTGACGTAGCGAGAGCGATCGATGTTAGCGTTGATTTCTTGCAAGACAAACCGATCGACCACCAAGTTGTGCTCGTCGAAGCGCGTTTGCCAATCGCTCACATAGCGAGAGAAGACCTCGGCGGGAACGTCGCCCTTCGATTCGACGGTGACTCGTCCGGAGAAAGGGACATCCAACGCCCAATTGCGGTCGCCCTTCCGCAGCGTGCCCTGAGACAGCAGCGACCAGATACCCGAACCGAGGAGCAGTAGAATGCCGAAGATGGTGCCGCGGCGAACGCGCATCCCTTGCAGCGCCTTGTAGGGTCGAGCGCTGAACCAGCCTTGGTCCTCGAAGAGGGTTAGATAGCGCTCGGTGGCCGGGAGAAGAAACAACCTTCCGCCCAAGATCAGCAAACCCACGCCGATGATGGCCGTGAGAATCGATCCGGTCGAGGGACCGAACAATAACCGATGAAAACTCCAGTATTCGATCCACAAACTCGCCCAACGGGTCAGCAACAAAATCAGGACGAAACCGAGGAAAGCAACGAAGATGCCGGCGCGAATGCCATGCGCCGCCTTCGATCCGAGGCGGCGTGCGCCGAAGACGAGCAGTCCGACGAGCGCGGCGAGTTGAATCGCTCCGAGCATCATCGCGGCGGACTTCCCGGTCCAGCCCAGCCCTTGCCAGAGAGAAGGCAAAAGGTAGAAGACGATTCCGAGCGCGCCGACCAGATAAGCGGCTCCGGCGAGGGCGGCGACCGGCGTGCGGTCGAACAGGCTCGCGGAAGCGACCTCCGGCGTATTTTTAATGGCCACGGCCATGACAGTTCCCATCCTGACTCAAAAAGCACATCGGTCGGACTTCCCCATCCAACCGTCAGACTGGAGAGCCTGACCCACGCTGACGCCAACTCCGTTGCAAAGCAGGGGCGGAGCGACTCGAACGCTCAACCGCTGGTTTTGGAGACCAGTGCTCTACCAATTGAGCTACACCCCTTCGTCGGTTAGCCGCGACCCGATGGGCAGCGCGCTTCTCGCGCTCCCCATCGGGTCGCGGCTAACCCTAATAGATGCTAGACGATGCGGATCTCGCTACTTCTTCCGCGTTTCCTTGTGCGGGGTGTGTTTGCGTTCTTTACGGCAGAACTTCTTGCGCTCGAGGCGATCGGCACCGCGCGTTTCCTTCTCGGTGCGGTAGTTCCGCGCGCCGCATACAGTACATTCGAGCCAAACGTATTCGCGCATGGTGAATTCCTTCGCTTGCCCATCCCGAACGGGGGCGTAAACCCTCGATCGGGAGAGGCAAACCCACTTACTCCAAAATCTTCGTGACGACGCCGGAGCCGACGGTTCGGCCACCCTCGCGGATGGCGAAACGCAGGTTTTCCTCCATGGCGATCGGCGATTCGGGCATCAATTCCACCGTCACCTTGACGTTATCGCCCGGCATGCACATTTCGACGCCTTGCGGCAGGGTGACGCTGCCGGTCACGTCGGTGGTGCGGAAGTAGAACTGCGGGCGGTAGCCGTTGAAAAACGGCGTGTGCCGTCCGCCTTCGTCCTTCGACAGCACATAGATTTGGCCTTCGAACTTGGTATGCGGCGTAATCGAACCGGGCTTGGCCAACACTTGCCCGCGTTCCAGATCGGTGCGCTCGATACCGCGCAACAACACGCCGACATTGTCTCCGGCCATGCCGGATTCCAAGGTCTTGTTGAACATCTCGACGCCGGTGACGACCGTTTTCTTGGCCGCCTTCATCAAGCCGATGATTTCGACTTCGTCGCCGACCTTGCACTTGCCGCGTTCGATACGGCCGGTGCCGACCGTGCCGCGACCCTTAATCGAGAACACGTCCTCAATGGACATCAAGAACGGCTTGTCCTCGGCACGCTGCGGCGTCGGGATGTAGCTGTCCAAGGCGTCGAACAGGTCGTCGAGACACTTGCAAGCGGCGTCGTCTTTGCCGCCGGACTGCATGGCCGCCAAAGCGTTCACGCGGACGATCGGGATCTCATCGCCGGGGAACTCGTACTTGCTCAGCAGTTCGCGCACTTCCATCTCGACCAATTCGAGCAATTCGGGGTCATCGACGGTGTCAACCTTATTGAGGGCCACCACGATGCGCGGCACGCCGACCTGACGGGCGAGCAGAATGTGTTCGCGCGTCTGGGGCATGGGGCCGTCGTTGGCGGCGACGACGAGGATCGCCCCGTCCATCTGGGCCGCGCCGGTGATCATGTTCTTGATGTAATCGGCGTGGCCGGGACAGTCGATGTGAGCGTAATGGCGATTGGCCGTCTCGTATTCGACGTGCGCCACGGCGATGGTGACGGTCTTCAGGGAGTCGCGTTCGGTACCGCCTTTGGCGATAGCCTTGTACACGTCCGCCGCCGGGTCTTCGACTTTTTTGCCCTTAAAGGTAGTAATCTTGTTCCGAAAAGCCGAGCGCAGCGTCAGCGCGGCTGTCAACGTCGTTTTGCCATGGTCGATGTGCCCGATGGTGCCGACGTTGACGTGCGGCTTGGTACGCGAAAACACTTCCTTAGCCATCGTTCCTCCGCTCGTTTCAAAAGCTAGTGGCCCAGATCTCGCACTGGACTCGGGGTGATACTTATCCTCAAAACGAAAGCTGCTGTCGGGACTTGAACCCGAGACCTCCTCATTACCAATGAGGTGCTCTACCAGCTGAGCTACAGCAGCGGTAGAAATCGCAGGCGAATCGATAATTCCGGAGCATCCGAGGGTTTGAATCCGGCAACGCGCCCGACTTCTCCCCATCGAGCAAAGCGGGTGACGGGAATCGAACCCGTAACATTCGGCTTGGAAAGCCGATGCTCTGCCAGTTGAGCTACACCCGCGATAGCAATACTCGTTGCATCATCTATTCGTCATCCATCCTCGCGTGAACCGATGGGCAGAGCAGGATTCGAACCTGCGTAGAGGAGACCTCGCCAGATTTACAGTCTGGTGCCATTGGCCGCTCGGCCATCTGCCCGTTTCTCTCTTACCCCCATCACCAGACTTACCTGGCGCAGTCGGCTTGCCGACGAACCTCTTCGCGCGGAAGCTAGCGGTGGGAGTTGAACCCACAACCACCGGTTTACAAAACCGGTACTCTGCCATTGAGCTACGCTAGCGGAGCCAGCAAGCGGAAAGAGTAAGTATAGGAAGGCGGCATAGGCGTTGCAAGTCTTCTTTCCGTTTCTCAACGCCTCATTCGCGTTCGTCGGTTGCCGCATCGTTTCCCGCCATCCTCCGTCTCTCCGAGCAAAGACACATCGACGACTCGGAAAGTTCATCTCTCACCAAGGTAGCGACGGAGGGGGCACTCGGTATCTGAACGAAACATCAGTACGAAAAAATCGACGAACGGGACGACGTAAATCTCTCGATTCATGTCGAATCGAGAGACCCACGGCGTTCCGCTCCTCTGGGTCTTGCGTAGCGGTTATCTCGTCTTCTTGTGCCGGCGTTCGGCCTTCAGACGCAGATAAGCCTGAATGAAATCGTCGATCTCGCCGTCGAGGACATTTCCGACTTGCGGCGTTTGCACTTCGGTGCGGACATCTTTAACCAGTGTATACGGCTGCATGACGTAGTTGCGAATCTGATAGCCCCATGCCACTTCGCCCTTTTCGTCGTACAGCTTATCGACCTCGGCCTTGCGCTTCTGCTCCTCGACCTGATAGAGTTTGGCCTTGAGCATTTTCAGAGCCATTTCGTCGTTTTTATGCTGGCTGCGCTGGCTGCGGCTCTCGGCGGCGATGCCCGTCGGGAGATGGGTATAGCGCACGCCGCTCTCGGTCTTGTTCTGATGCTGGCCGCCGGGGCCTCCGCTGCGAAACGTGTCGCGCCGCAACTCATCGGAACGTATTTCGATCTCGATTGTCCCTTCGATTTCCGGAATCACGTCCACGGCCGCGAACGAAGTTTGCCGACGCGCGTTGGCGTCGAACGGACTGATGCGCACCAGGCGATGCACCCCGGCCTCGCTCTGAAGGTTGCCGTAGGCGTAATCGCCGCGAATGTGCAAGGTGGCGTTGCGAATGCCCGCTTCTTCGTTCGACAATTCGTCGACGATTTCGACCTCGTACCGGTTTCGCTCGGCCCAGCGCGCGTACATGCGCATCAGCATCGCGGCCCAGTCGCAGGCTTCGGTGCCGCCGGTTCCCGCTTGGATGCGCAGATAGGCGTTGCTGGCATCTTGCGGACCATCGAGCATGGCCCGCATCTCGAAGTCGTCGAGCCGCTTCTCGAACGGAGTCAACTCGCTTTCCAGTTCGGCTTCCAACCCCGCGTCTTCGTCGGCCAATTCAAGGAGAGCTTGAACGTCGCCGGCGACGGACTCCAGATCCTCGTAGGGCTTGAGCAGTCCGTTGAGCGGTTTCAATTGAGCAATGATTTGCTGCGCTTTTTCGGGGTTGTCCCAGAAATTCGGTTGTCCCATCCGCGCGTTCAGCTGTTCGCGCTGGGACTGTTTGGCCGCGATGTCAAAGAGAGTCCCGCAGCTGCGTCAAACGGCTCAAGACCTCATCGCTTCGGCGTCGTAATTCGGCGTTCATCAGATTCCTCTTGGGATAGGCGTCTCGCGAAAAACTCGAATTGTGCTTAAAACGCGCTCCGCTTCGCGTCGCGGCTAACCACACTTCACAAGACAACTATACCAGAAACTCGGTTCTCGCGGCAATTCGGGTTCGTCTATCGGTTATCGAGCATCGGCATCGTTTTTTGTTCGGTCGAGAACAATCGTAAGCGCAAGACGGCATAAAACCCGAACAGGAGGCCAATGTAAAACAGATCGCCGAGCATTTGATTGCCGAGAAAGCCCAAGGGCGGAGCATTCGTGCCGACAAACGGCAGGGCGGCGGCGTAGCAGGCGAGTAATCCCGATAGATTCGGAGCGTACGCGACGGGTACGGGCGCGGGCAGTCCGGGATAGTCCTTCCATACGACGGCGGTTCCCTCCGGCGGCGCGGGATGATTGCGGATGCCGTGCAGCCAGACGCCGAAGTTCGTGATCAAGAAAAACTGCGCGCTCACCAACACGCTGACGGCGACCGTTCGCTTCGCGCCTCCGTTGCGCAGGAACAATCGCCCCCAGGCGACGGCGAGCAAGAAACAGCCGTATACCCAAGGATTGAACGGCTCGCTTCCATCTTTGACCCACAACAACAAATCGGATGCGGCCATGACCGCCAGCGGCAGCCCATAGGCCGACCACGATCGCAACCTGGCCCCGCCGAATAAGCCGAGCGCGCCGACCGGCGTGAAGTTCCAGGGATGGGGCACGAGCCGAAACAACCCCGCGGCGACGGCCATTCCTATCGTGCAAAGGCGTGCCGCTCCGCTTTCCTGGTCTGGATTGTCGCCGCGCATGTCGTTACCCCGATTTACCGCCGATGTCAAAGCCCGTGGTCTATGGTAAGCCCTCCTGCGCGCGGCGACAAGGAGCAGGCGAGCCAAGACGACCTCGCCGAGGGTCAAAGGCTTCGCTGCCAGGCCGCTTGGAGCGCCAACCCTTCGGCCAGACCGACGCGGGGCCGCCAACCGAGATGCCGCGTGAGCCGAGAAGTGTCGGCGCTAGTGAATCGTTGATCGCCGGGGCGGGGCGGCTCGCGCTGAACCTGAACCCGACAGGCGAGGATCGTCTCCAGTTTGCCGAGAATCTCCCAGACGTTGGCCGTCTCACCGCCCCCGACGTTGTAGACTTCGCCCAAAGGCGCATCCATCGCCACCATCGTGGCTTCGATGCAATCGTCCACGAACGTGTTGCCCCGCGCTTGCAGACCATCGCCGCAAACCGTGACGGGTCGATCGCGCAGCATCGCGTGAATGAAACGATGGTAGCCCATGTCCGGACGTTGGCGCGGGCCGTAGATCGAGAAATAGCGCAGGACGACTAACGGTAGACCAAACTCCTCGGCGTGGGCGCGGCACAGATTCTCCGCCGCCAATTTCGTGACGCCGTAGGGAGAAATCGGTCGCGTCGGCATCAACTCATCGCCCGACGCATGGCGGCCATACACCGACGAAGTCGAGGCGTAGACGAAACGGCGCAAACCACCCTGCCGCCGTACCGCTTCGAGCAAGCGTTGCGTGGCGGTGACGTTGCAGCTTTCGTACAAATCGAAATCGACCCAGCTTCTCGACAAACCTGGAACGGCGGCCAAGTGAAACACCACCTCCACATCTTCGAGAGGCTTGTCGAGAGAATCGGTGCGCAGATCGAGTTCGTGAAACGTATAATTGGGGTGGCGCAGCGCGTTCTGGATATTCAACTCTTTCAGAGAACGCGGATAGTACGGAATGAAGGCATCCAACCCGGCGACATTGTGGCCGGCTTGCAGCAAATGCTCGCATAGATGCGATCCGATAAACCCGGCTGCGCCGGTAACGAGACAGTTCATGTCAATTCCTCCCGAACATTCAACAGAGCTTCATTGTTTCTCGATCGGAGCCGGAAGCGTTAGCGACGGCTACCTCACCGTTCCTCGGACGGAGCCGGAAGCGTTAGCGACGGCTACCTCACCGTCGCTAACGCTTCCGGCTCCGAGGCGTATTGTCACTTGCCGCGCAGGGCTTCGGCGGCGGCGGTGCGAACTTGAAAATCGCTATCGTTGAGGGCGGTCCTCAAAATTGGGATGGTTTCCTGAGCCGAGGGGTCGATGCGCCCGAGGGCGTTGATGGCGGCGCGGCGAACGTCCGGCACGCTGTCGCGCGCGGTCGTCAGCAGAGTCGGAACGGCGGGGCGCGCGTCCGAACCGATGCGCGCCAAACAAGAGGCGGATAGCTCGCGCACCTTGGGGTCGGTGTCGTTCAATGCCTCGGTAAGCTCGGACACAACCGTTTTGGCGGCTCCCCCCATCTCGCGCAAAGCCTGAGCGGAGCGTGTGCGAACCGTGGCATCGGGGTCTTTCAACGCCTTGGCCAAGGCGGGAACGGCGGCGGTAGCGGTTGGTCCGCGATCGCGCAGCTCGCGCGCGGCTTGCTGTCGAACGCCGACGTTGGCATCCTGAAGCCGTTCCATCAGCTTACCCACCGACCTGCCGTCGCCGCAGCCCCATAGCAAACAACACCAAGCCAAGGCGAACAAGTGCGTTATTGTCGATCTCGAATAGGCCATTTCTTTACTCCTTTCCATTGCAAGCCAAGCGGAAAGCGGTCGGCTCGACCGTCGGATGGTGGCGAAGGTACACATGCGCGTAATGTCCGCCCGCGCGCATCAGGTCATCGTGGCTGCCCCGTTCGCGCACGCGCCCTCGATCTAAAAAGAGGATCTGATCCGCCCGCGCCGCCGCGAGCGGATCGTGCGTAATGAGAATCGTCGTGCGACCGGCGCTGAGGCGTTCCAGTGCTTCGAGTACCATGCGTTCGTTTTCGCGGTCCAATCCGGTCGCCGGTTCGTCGAGTACGAGAATGGGCGCGCGGCGGATGGCGGCGCGGGCGATGGCGATGCGTTGGCGTTGACCGCCCGATAGCGTCAGACCGCGTTCGCCCAATACGGTGTCGTATCCCTGCGGCAGCGAACAGATGAAATCGTGCGCGTTGGCCAACCGAGCGGCGGCCTCGACTTCTTGAGGCGTCGCCTCGACGGTGCCAAAAGCGATGTTTTCGCGGACGCTGGCGGCGAAGAGAACGGTGTCTTGCAGGACGACGCCGACCTGGGCCCGCAGCGAAGCCAAGGTGTATTCCCGCGCCTCCACGCCGTCGAAAAGAATGCGTCCGCCAGAGGGATCGTAGAATCGAAGCAACAGATTAACGATGGTCGATTTGCCGATCCCCGAAGGTCCGACGAGGGCAACGCGCTGCCCAGGCCGAGCCTCGAAATCGAGCGCCTCCAAAATGGGGCGGCCCGGTTCGTAGGCAAAGGAAACATCGTCGAAGCGGATCGCGCCGCGCAAAGTCGGCGCGGGCCGCGCGGAGGGGAGATCGCGCACTTCGGAGCGGGTGTGCAGCAGGTTCAGGATGCGCTCGCCGGCGGCGGTTGCCTTGGCCAAACGCCCGGTGAACTTGGATAGATCCTGCACCGGACGCAAGGCCGTCTTCAAATAGGCCATGAACACCAACAGTTCGCCCGGAGTCAATTCGCCGCGCAATACCAGCGTCGCGCCATACCATACCACCGCCGCCAAACCGGCCGCCACAAAAAAGGCCGTGCTTCGTTCCAACGCCGCGCTCAACCGCGCGCCTTTGAAATCGCTGTTGTTGCTCTCTTGGTTGCGACGAAGAAAGTTGGCGGCGAACCAGCCTTCCAAGCACAGTGCTTGCACGATTTGGATGGCCGAGAACGTCTCTGCCGCCGCCGCCGCCAAGCCCGCGTCACGCTTGCGCTGTTTCCGCGCCGTGTCTCGGATTTTCCCTCCCAGACGCATCGTCCACACGCCGACCAGAGGCAGCACCAACAGAGCCAGGGACGCCAACCGCGCATTCAACCAAAACATGACCCCAAACATACCTATTAAGACGAGAAAATTAGCTAAAAGCGGCAGCGCGGCGGTGACGACGACATCTTTGAGCAGATTCACGTCGCCCATGATGCGCAGAACCAGTTCGCCGTTCCGCGCCTTCCGATGAAAGGCCAGCGATAAACCTTGAAGGTGGCGGTACACGTCGGCGCGCACTTCGGTCAGGACACGGTTGCCGATGCGAACGAAGGTCATGGTGCTGGCATAGGCGGCCACGGCGCGTGCCGCCGCGATGGCCAGAAGTGCCAATCCAGCATAGACGATCAAAGCGCTGGAATCGACATTTCCCAAGTCGGCGAAGTCCGACCATTTGCCGCGACGAGGGCCGTGAAACGCGCGGTCGAATAGGAACTTGAGCGGCCAAGGTTCCAACGCGCGCAACACGACATCGAGCAGAAGAGCCGCAAACCCGCCCGCGACCAGCGACCGCTGTTTTCGCATCGCGGGGAGCAAGTAGGTCCAAAGACGACGCAGGGTGGCTCCGCGTTCGAGAATCGTCGCGGTCGTGTTCTTGGCCATTATCGACTCTCGAGTTGAAGATCGTTCGCCACCGCCGCTTCCGCCAAGGCAAGAATCCGGCGCACCGTCGAACTCCAAGTGCAATGTTCCAGCACGGAACGGCGCGCTCGATCGCTGAGGCGGCGACGGAAGTCTCTCTCGTCGTGCAACCTTGCCAATGAGGCGGCCAGAGCCGGAGCGTCTCCCGCCGGGCAGAGAAGGCCATTGACGCCGTCTTGGATCAGTTGCGTCAACTGACCGAGGCGGCTGGCGACGACCGGCAAACCGGCGGCCATGTATTCGTAGACTTTCAGCGGCGAGAAATAAAACCCTTCGCCATCCGTATAGGGCGCGACGGCGGCATCGAAACTCGCCAACATGCACGGCACTTCATCCGGCGGAATTGCGCCGGTGAGATGGTAGGTTCCCGACAAGCCTCGGGCATCCAAAACTTCCAGAACGCGCGCTCGTTCCGGTCCCTCGCCTACAATCACGAGCCGAACGTGGGGATAGGCCGCCTGAAGCAAGGCGAACGCCTCGACCAATACCGACAGTCCGTGCCACGGTTTGAGCGATCCAACGAATCCGATGGTGAACGTCGCGGGATCGCGCGGCAAGAGTGGATACAACCCCGGTCGAAAGCGCTCGGTGTTTACGCCATTGGGAACGACGTGGACGCGATCGGCGGCGGTGGAAAATCGCCTCAAGTACGCCGACACTTCCTCCGAGACGGCGACGAGAACCGACGCCGATTCAAAAACGCGGCGGGCCACTTCCTCGGCGCTGGGACGATCGACCAAAGTACGATGCTTGGCCTGTTCGTCGATCAATGGGGCGTTGACTTCCAGCACACTCGGTATCCCCTCCGTTCGCGCGAATTCCATGGCGGCGTAGCTCCACAGCGAGTAGCGCTCGTACACCAAGTCGAAGGGGCCAAGGACTTCGAGCGCGGAGCGGAGCGAGGCGTTGCAAGCGAGGGAGGCTTGCTCCCGAGCGGCGGCCTCCCAGGAGTCCGACAGCGGCAGCCGCTGGATGCGAACGGATTCGAGTCCGGTAGGACGCGTGCCTTCCCAGCGCGGCGTGAACAAATCGACCTCGTGGCCCATTTGATACAGGCATCGGATCACTTCTTGTACATGGATGGAACAGCCTTTGGTGCCGAAAACCGGCACGCCTGGATCGGCGCAGATATAAGCGATCCGCATTATCCGACCTCCTGCATCGTGTGGCAGCCGTGGACGGCGGCACGGAACATGGCGCGCCGCCGTTCGGTGTTGCGATGAATGTTGAACTCGGAGTCGATGAGTTGTCGAGCCCGTTCGGCCAAGCTCACGCGCAGGTCCGCGTCGATCAGGAGGCGGTCGAGCGCCTCCGCCAACGCCGTCGGATCGCGTTGCGGTACTTGCAATCCCGTTTGTTCATGGCGTACCACTTCGGGGATTCCCGTTACGTCGGTGGTGACGACCGGCGTTCCCAGCGCCAGCGCTTCTTGGATGACGTTGGGTAAGCCGTCGGCGTCGCCATCTTCGGCAACGATGCAGGGCATGGCCAAAACCGCCGAAGAGTGCATCAGTCGAGCGACTTCGTTTTGCGGCAGGGGGCCGACCAGTTCGACGCGATCTCCCAAATCGTGCTGGTCGATGCGCGCCTGTAACTCGGCTCGACCGGAACCCGCGCCGACGATGCGGCACTGGAAATCGCGTCCGCGCTGGGCCAACAGAACGCAGGCATCCACCAGATCGGCGAACCCTTTCTTCTCGACCAAACGTCCGACGGCCAACACGACCGGAGGCCGATCTTCCGGCGAACGGTAGAGAAATTCGTTGAGATCCAGGCCGTTGTAAACGTGCATCACATGCTTGGCCAACGGGCCGTAGGTTTGCCGAAGGTAGTTCAGATGATAGTTGCTGATCGTGGCCACGCCGGCGGCGTCGCGCAGCTTGCGGCGCAGATCGTCGGATCGAACGCTGCGATGAAAAATATCTTTCGCGCGGGCAGTGAAGCTGTAAGTGATGCCGGCGAAGCGCGCCGCCAAGCGGGCGATCGTGCAACAGTCGCTGGCAAACGGCGCGTGCAAATGCGCGATATTCTTACGCTGGATCTCGACCGCCAAGGCCAACGCCTGATAGATGTCGCGGGCCTTTTCGTCGCGCGCCTCGTCCAGCGCCGACCATACGTTCGGTAAGAACTCGGCGGCCTGGCGGATGGCGCTCCACAGATGGGATGCCAAGATCGTCGACGAGGACAGCGCCTCTGGCATCGATCCTTCCGAGGGAAAATACAAGTAGTTGACGCGCCCGCGCACCCGCGCGATCAGATCTTGAAAATGACCGTCGTTGCAAGGACGGAGCGAGAAAATCTCGATGTCCAGTCCCGCGCGCTCGTGGGCCAAGATCTCGCGGACCACGAACGTCTCCGAATAGCGCGGATAGCGTTTGACGACATAACCGACCCGAAAATCATTAAATGGGGACACAGTGGCACCTCTTGTCCGCGCGAGGACGAGCCGTTCGCGCCGTGGAAGGATGGAGAAGATCGTGAAGCAAGAATGGCAGACGCTCCAACCCGTTGAGGTCGATGCGCTGCCGCGAGGGGATGCGCGGCGGCATGTCGCCCGCCAGCCATTGACCGAGCGATTGAGGAGTCAGCTCCGCGGGGTGCATCAGATCGATCAACCCCAAGTCGCGGAGCCGTTCGGCGCGAATCAGCTGTTCGCGGCGCGGCTCGACGCGCGGCACAATCAGCGTGGACTTGTCGAACGACAACGCTTCGCAGACCGTGTTGTACCCGCCCATGGCGACGATGCGATCGGCGCGTTCCAGCCAGCGTTCGGAGTCGTTGACGAACGGCAGAACTTTCAGACGCGGATTGTTCGCCGCCGAACGTTCGATGCGCTCCCGCGTCTGCGCCGGCATGAACGGGCCGGCGAGCAATACGCCGGTCGCGCCTTTGGGGAAAACGGTATGGGCAAAAGCGTCGGCCAGACGAGCTCCGTCTTGTCCGCCGCCGACCGTGCAGAGATAAAGGCGATCTTTGGAATCGACGACGGTATCGAGTTTGGTATCTTTCTCCGAATCGCGCTGGGCGCGCCGTTGATCGAGATAGCCGGTAAAGACCACCTTGGCCGCAACCTCCGGAGAAAAATCGTACTCGTTCGTGGCGTCGTACACGGCCGGATCGCCGTAGATCCAGACGGCGTCGTAATGGGAGCGCAACGTCGCGTCGCCGTCGAACGCTTCCCATTCGCGGCGCACCACGTCGGGATCGTCGAGAACGTCGCGCAATCCCAACACGCAGCGCGTTTCGCCTTTGCGGGTCAACATGGCCAAGGCGCGATCCAACTCGTTGACCGCGCCGCGCGGCACTTTGTCCACGACGAACACGTCTGGGGCGAATGCCTCGAGTGCGGCGGCGATCGATTGACCGCGCAGTTCCGCCATTTCGGCGATGGAGATGTCCAGATGCCGCGACTGATAGTCGCCGTTGCCGGCTTTGTGCAACGCCGGCAAACTGAGGTAGTCCGCGCCGTCGGGAATTCCGAAGGCATGGATCTCGCGCGCCCCGGCGATAAGCAGAATCACCAACGGATCCGGCCCGGACGACAACGCTTGGGCGATGCGGAGGTTGCGCCGCATGTGGCCGATGCCCATGGTGTCGTGGGAATACAAGGCCACGCGCCGTTTCCGCGGCGGCGGAGCGATGCGATGCGCTCCCGCCGTCGCCCCCGCTCGCGTCGGAGAGAAGTAGGGTGTAGCGTTCATTCGGTTCAATCCTCGTCGTCAATAGTCATGCTTCACGATTCGTGAGGCGGAATCGAACGTACCAACTTACGCACTACCAATCGGAGGGCAGGGGCAAGCCGTCGCTTTCGTTGCCGACGAGTTGAAAGGTCTGTTTGCCGATGGCATAGGTAATGACGCGAACCGAACCATCGGCGAGCAAGGCGTTGATGCCGCCGACGTGAGACGAACCGAACAGTCCCGCACCGTCTCCCGTCGGCGCGTTGTAGTCGGGCTGCGGTCGGCGGGTAGTTTTCCGGATGGTGTCGTTGTTCCATCCCGCCGTGTAACCCTGATTGTCGTCGCCTGCGCCAAGTCCAAGAAAATGCAGGTTGAGACGCTTGTCGGCGACGAGCAAGGTGTTTGATGTGCCGTCGGTGATATTGGCCATCGTCGTGGTGTAGAACCGCTTGACGACGCCGGTTCCTTCTTTGTTGCTGGCGGCGTAGTCGCATAGGGCGTGAGCAACGGTGGTGCCGGTCAAGGAAGGAATGTAGGCGTCCGGTGTGGTAACGACCTGAGGTCCGCGTCGCGACGGGCAGAAATAGAGCTTGTTGGTCGTACCTACGGCGGTCAGCGCTCCGGCCTTCCAGGTATTCGTGCCCTCGACATAGGGCAAGATTTGAAAGGCCCAGCCGGCCTGTTGCGAGCTTCCCACAGCCGGACTTCCGTTGATGTAGTTCGGCGGGTAGACCCCCGCCCAGCCGCCCGTCGGAAAGCAGCCCATGACGTCGTGATGATTGTGGAACGCCAGACCGATCTGTTTGAGATTGTTGCCGCATTGCGACCGAGCCGCCGCCTCGCGCACCTTCTGAACCGCCGGCAAGAGTAATCCCAACAAGATGGCGATGATGGCGATGACGACTAGCAATTCGATCAACGTAAATGCGCGCGCTCTCGATCTCTCTGTCTGCTTCCGCTTCATCTCGCCTCCGCGTTTGCGAACCGCCGAGCGATTCGGCTCTCGTAAAATATCGAGCGCTGCGTCAACGCTCGCCGTGTCCTCACCAAGAGAATCAACAACCGAGCGCGGAGTACGACATTTTTTTCAAGATACTTTTCGACTCAACGATATGAAGAATAGAAGAAGACTAAAATGCCGCTTCCATCGGCCTCCGTTCCCTTCTCGAAGGCAGATCGTTACTATCAATAAATGTGCAATCGGGATGGGTCATCTCCATCCCGCAAGCCAAGATGGGCGAATGCGGCTTGTTCCTATCGAGACTCGAGGTTGCGGAGCGCATGTCCGGCAAGGGTTCTGTTAGCGTTTGGATTCAGCAACTTAAGGACGACGAAGAGTCGGCCCTGGGGAAGTTGCACGCGCGCTATTGGCCGTTCTTGGTCGATTTGGCGCGGCGCAAGTTGGGAGGCGCTCCGCGCCGCGCCACCGACGAAGAAGACGTGGCTCAACAGGCGTTTTGGCAGTTTTGCAAGAGCATCCGCGCCGGAGCCTTCCCCCATCTGGTCAATCGACACGAATTGCTCGCACTGCTCAGCCACATCACCGCCTGCCAAGCCGTCAATCAGATCAAGCACGAGTTGGGCGTGAGGAAACGGGGCGCGGGACAGGTGAAAGGGGAATCGGTATTTCTCCTGGCGAACCGCGACGGCCCAGAGACGCCGCGCGGAATGGAGCAGATCGAATCTCCCGAATTGACCCCGCTGGAAACTTCGCTGTTGAACGATTGCTACGATCACTACGTCCAGGCCTTACCGGCTCATCTGCGCGAGATTGCCGAACTGCACCTGTCGGGGTTGACCTACCAAGAGATTGCGGCTCGCTTGGACTGTACGGAGCGAACCGTCGATCGCAAGATGGCCTTGATCCAGGCGAACTGGCGGCGACAGGCCGAGAACGATCTGAGCCGCGAACTTCCCAACGATTAAAATTGTCGCCCGATTCCCGGATAAGTTGATTCTGTTTCTAAAGACACCCCTGCTTGCGCCGCGGACTTCGATGGAGTCGGCTTAGGCGAAAGGGTGAGCGGTGGATGGAGCGATTATGAATGCAATAGCGCCCTCGCTGGATCGTGCCGAGCTTACTTCTCTCTTGGAGTGGGTCGATTCCGTTGCCGATCGCTTCGAGACGGCGTGGAAGAACGGCGCTTCTCCCCGCATCGTCGATTACCTCGGCGCGGAAACGGGAGAACGACGCTCGGTCCTGTTGCGCGAACTAGCCAAAATCGATCTCGAACGGAGACTTAAAGCGGGAGAAAAATGCTCGTGGGACGAGTATGTGCGGATATATCCCGAATTGGATTCGGTCGAGAAGGATCTCCTTGCCGTCCTTTCGACGGATGGCCAGACGCGCCTCGCTGCTTCCTCCTCGGAGCGAAACTCGTTGCCACCCCTAGGCCGATTCTTGCCGCGACGGCGGGATTGGCCCGTCATCGAAGGGTTCGACATCCTGAGCGAACTTGGCCATGGCGGCATGGGAACGGTGTTCAAAGCGCGGCAGCAAAGGCTCAAACGCACGGTCGCTTTGAAACTCCTCCACACGGCGACGCACGCCGATTCCGCCCGTCGCTCGCGCTTTCGCACCGAGGCCGAGGCGACGGCGCGCCTCCAACACGCCAACATCGCACAGGTGTATGAGATCGGCGAGCGGGATGGCGTACCTTATCTGGTGATGGAGTACGTCGAAGGCGGCAGTCTGGGCCTTTGGCTGCGGGGCAAACCCCAATCGCCGCTTCAGTCGGCGGAATTGGTCGTCTCGTTGGCGCGGGCGATGGATTACGCTCATCGACAAGGCGTCGTTCACCGCGATCTTAAGCCGGACAACATTCTCCTCCACATCGCGCCTTCCGAACGCGAGGGTCCGCCCCGTCCCAAAAAAGGTTCGGGAACGCTTCCGCGTCTGGGCGCATATGTGGCCAAGATTACCGACTTCGGTTTGGCCAAACTTCTGGAGAACGAATCGAGTCTCTCGCGCTCGGGCGCGGTGGTCGGCACGCCGAGTTACATGGCACCGGAACAAGCCGCGGGCAAATCGCGCGAGGTTGGTCCCGCCACGGACATTTATGCCCTGGGGGCGATTCTTTACGAAATGCTCACGGGTCGGCCTCCGTTTCAGGGCGACTCGTTGCTCGACATTTTGGAACAGGTCCGGCGGAGCGAACCGGTACCTCCCTCGCAATTGCTGCCCAAAGTGCCGCGCGATCTGGAAACGATCTGTCTGAAAGCGTTGTCTCGCTCGCCGAACCAACGCTATGCCAGTGCGGGCGATTTGGCCGACGATCTGGAACGCTTTCTCAAGGGCGAACCGATTCGCGCCCGGCCCGTCGGGCGCGCGGAGCGAGTCATCCGTTGGTGTCGCCGTCGCCCGGCTCAGGCGGGATTGACGGCGATGGCCGTGGCCTTGGCCCTTACGGTTCTGGTGGCCTCCGTCTTGTTGGCCTTGTTCAGCACGGCGCGCGAGCGCAGCCAGCGCCGCGAGGGGTTGCTGCAACAGTTGCAACTGGTCCGAGCCGGCGAACGGCTCGATGGATGGTCGGAACAGGCGTGGAGCTTGATCGGGGAAGCCGCCCGACTCCGCAACGATGCGCCGCTGCGCAGCCTGGCCGCCGCCGCCAGCTCCGACCTCGACGCGCGGCCGGGAAAATCGCGCGAATGGGTGAGCGCTTCGTGGTCCGCGTTTTCCAGCGACGGTGGTTCGCTTTTGCTCGGCGGAAAAAACGATAGCAACGGTCGCAAATCGGAGGGGGCCAAACTTTGGGAGGTCGACTCCGAGCGCGTGACCGTGTCGTGGCGAGCCGGGGCGGGGCCAGTCGCCTTCGATCGCAATGGCGCGCCGTTGCAGTTGACGGCACGCGATGGACGCTCGCTGATGTTGTGGAACTTGAGCGAACAAAAACTCGTCCGCGAGATCGCGTTGAAGCCGTCTCCCGATCCGAAGGTCATCGTGGAGCCGCGTAAGAATGTCCTCGGATTCCCGCTGCTGTCGCTGTCGCGCCACGGTGACGTTGGAGCGGCGGCGGTGACGGTGGACGGACGCGGTAGCGCGGTCGTCTGGAGCAACGCCACGGGAGAGACGCTGTTTTGTTTCGATCGTCGAACCACGGCGCTAACCCTGGCACCCCGAGGGAATCTTCTCGCCGCCGGCGACGACCAAGGCAGCGTCGCGCTGTGGACGGTTCCCGAAGGCAAACGGCTGGGGGCCTTCCAGATGAGCGCTTCGGCCATTCATACGTTGGCGTTCTCTCCCAACGGCAAGCGGTTGGGAGCGGCCGACGCCTCCCGTTCGCTCACCGTCTGGGACGCGAAGGAACGCATGCCGTTGGCCCATTGTCGCGGCGCGCAGCACGAGGTCTACGCCTTGGCGTTCAACGGCGATGGCACGCTGCTCGCTTCGGGAGGGCGCGGTCCCACGCTGGTGTGGGATGCTGCCACCGGGCGACAGCTTCTCGGTCTGCACAATCAGGGCGTGGTAACGTCGCTGGCTTTCGCTCCGGGTTCTCTGCGTTTGGCGGTCGGCAGTCAGTCTCCTTCCCGAGTCGCCCTATGGGAACTGGAGGCGAACCACGGCATTCAAACGCTGCGCGGGCTGAACTGTCGGGCCACCCAACTCTGCTTTTCCTCGGACGGCAAACAGGTCGCCGCGCTGACCCCCAACGGAACAATCGGCCTCTGGAATCTCGAAAGGGGTAAACTCCATCGTTTGTTGACCGCGCCGCGCGGCCACGCCGACCAAGCCGCTCTCGCCTTCAGCCCCGATGGTCAACGCCTGGTTTGCGCCGCCGAGACGGAAGCGATTCTGTGGGAGACGGCCAAGTGCGGAAAAATCACCCGTTGGGAACTACCAATGGGATCGAGAAACTTACTGGCCTTCCCTTCGTCCGAAGCCCTCTTGCTATTCCGAGAAGAGAGCGGGGCGGGAAGCGACCCCAATCGTCCCGGCGCGTGCCGCGTCCGCGATTTGCTCGGCCCCAAGCCGTCGCAGCCTCTTTTTACTATTACCGAGTTCAATAGTCGTCTACTCGACGCCGCGCTGACTTCCGACGGCGCGACGCTGCTGATCGAGGGAACGATGCAAGAGGGGAACAGCCAGCGCCGCCGCGTCAAGGCTTACGATGCTCGCACCGGCGGCGAACGCTGGGCGCTCGATTCCACGCGCACGCCGATGACCGGAACGCTGGCTCTCGATCCGACCGGACGGTACCTCTCCGCGCGCACCGACAACCGCGTGGCCAAGGGCGCGTTGGTGGACATCGCCTCGGGACAGAGACTGGCCGAACTCGAACCTTCTCCCGCCTGTCTGGGGCCGGAGGCGAAGCTGTTCATCGTTTACGGACCCGGTTCGCCGCGCGAGAAAGAGCGTGGCTATGCCCTGTGCCGCCGCGATCGTCCGACGCCTTGTTTGATCCTCGGCATGGAGACGATCCCTTCGTTTCGACCGGCTTTTAGCCTCCAGGGGCGATACCTGGCCTGGTCGAACGCGGACGGAACCATCGCCGTTTGTGACTTGCCGCGCTTGCGAAACCGCTTCGTGGAAGCCGGTTTAATCTGTGAGGAACTCGATCCATGAAACGGCGCTTGGCCTTGACGTTGATTGAACTACTGGTCGTTTTGGCGATTCTCGCCGTCCTGGCGGCCTTGCTATTACCGGCCGTTCAGCGCGCGCGAGAAAGCGCCAGCCGCGCCCGTTGCCTCAATCATCTCAAGCAAATCGGCTTGGCCTGTCACTCGTATCATGGAGTCTCCGGCTGCTTTCCTTCGGGCTATCGCGCGTGCCAGAGTCCCGATCCGCTGGCCACCAAGCCGGGCTGGGGATGGGCCGCCTACCTATTGCCCTATTTAGAGCAGCAAAATCTGTTTCACCGCATCGACCTCCATTTGCACATCGAGAATCCCGCAAATGAGGCACGGCGAACGAAAGTGCCCATCTACCTTTGCCCTTCCGATCCGGGCGTGCCCGATGTCTTCCCGATAACCAACGCCGAGGGAACCGTGTTGACCGAGGCGGCACCCATCGGCTACGGCGCGTGTTTCGGCAGCGGCGATCTCGACGAAGTGCCCGGTCCCAAGGAAGGCGTTTTCTATCGCAACAGTTCCATTCGCATTACGGACATCACCGACGGCACGAGCAACACCATCCTCATCGGCGATCGGGCCTGGAGCCACGCCATGGCCCCCTGGGCTGGGGCCATCGACCACGCCGTCCTTCGCGGAGGCCCGTTGAATCCGTGGCGGTCGTCTCCCGCCGCCGTCTATCCGTCGGCGAATTTTCCCCTCGTACAGGCCAACCGGATCAACGACCTAGCCGACCGAGACGGCAGCCTGGACGATTTCTTCAGCCGGCATACGGGAGGGGTGAACATGCTCTTCGCCGACGGCGGCGTTCGCTTTCTACACCAACAAATCGATCGCTCGGTGCTGCTGGCGTTGGGGACGCGAGCGGGAGGCGAAGTGGTCGACGAGTCGGAGTATTGATTCGGCTCTCCGGAGTGCGACTCGTCCAAAATGACGCGATTTTCTGAGCTTACCACCCTTAACGCGCCGATAATCCGATTGGCGCGTCGAAACACGCGCCGTGAAGTGGTTTCGATCGACTCCATCGCTCCGCAGCGTCCAATCGCCAAGGATGGAGGCTGGACGCCGCACCTGGGATGTCCAAGGAGGGACACCATGACGACGACGACAACGAGATTTGCGGTCTTCACGTTCGCACTTTGCCTAGCGCCCTGTTGCCTGTTGATGACGGGAAGTCGCGCTTCGGCGGGCGATTGCTTGTTCTGTCCGGTCACGGTCTTCACCCGTCCGAAAGCACCGTTCATCTTCTACAAACGGGTCTGCCCGAAGAAGATTTGCCCCTGTTGTGGATTGGACAATTACGGTTACTATCCGACGTGCTGGCAAGCCTGGCCGTTTCCGCCCAACTACGCCCATTGCCCGACGCCCCGGATTGTGCCCACGCCGTATTCTCCAACCGAGGAGTTGAAGGCTCCGGAGAAGTTGCCGGAGAAACCTCTGGAGAAGGTTCCGGAGAAATTGCCGTCGCCCAAGACGACGACCACGCCGTCTTTGAAGTAGTGCCTGAGCCTTGCGACCGCGAGACGGAGAGAGCCTCCGTCTCGCGGTTCTTTTTTGTCACACCTGTAAGACTCCGGTGCGAAACGGTTTACCCTCATCGTGCCGCGTGGCCGTCGTCAAAGCCGTCAACAACGCCTGCCGCGTGTCGGCTAGATCGACGATGGCATCGACCCACAAGCGCGCCGCGCCGTAGCGAACGTCCGTCTGTTCTTGATAGCTTCCTTCCATGGTTCGGCGCAGGTCTTCCATCTCTTCGGCATCCGGTTCGTGTCCGGTTCGTCGCAAGGCGTTGATGGTGATTTCCAACAGCGTTCCCGCCGCCTGGTCGGCACCCATGACGGCACAGCGCGCCGTCGGCCAAGCCAGAATGAAACGCGGGTCGAACGCCTTGCCGCACAGCGCGTAATTGCCGGCTCCAAAGGAACCGCCGACGATCAGCGTAATCTTCGGCACCACGCTGTTGGCGATGACGTTGACCAATTTCGCACCGGCGCGGATGATGCCCGCTTGCTCCGAATCGCGTCCGACCATGAACCCGTTGACATCTTGGATAAATAAGATCGGCATACGGCTTTGATTGCAGTCCATGATGAACCGCGCGCCCTTGTCGGCGCTATCGACGTAGAGAACGCCGCCGTACTGAAGCGGCCCGACGGCCGGACGACACCGCTTGTGTTGATTGGCCACCACGCCCACCGCTACCCCGCCGAGCCGACCGTAGCCGCATACCAGCGTTTGGCCGTACTCCGCCTTGTATTCATCGAAAGGCCCCGCGTCGAGCAGACACGACAACAAATCGCGCACGTCGTACTCTTGGCGCGGATTGGCCGGAACCCGTTGTAGCAATTCCGCCGTCGGACACTCCGGTTCGCGGGAAAAGTCTGGTACGGTACCGACTCTCAGGGCGGGAGGCGGCAAAGCGTCGATGAGGCGGCACAGGCGATCCAGGCAAGACACATCGTCTTTTTCGTGAAAATCGATGGTTCCAGAGATGCTGGCGTGCATGGACGCGCCGCCGAGTTCCTCACTGGTTACGTTCTGACCGATGGCCGCCTTCACCAACGCCGGACCCGCCAGATACAAACCGCTCCCCTCGGTCATCAGCAGCTTATCGCACAACACCGGCAGATAGCCGCCGCCCGCCACGCAGTTGCCGAGTATCGCAGCGAATTGGGGCACGCCCATCGCCGAGAGGACCGCGTTGTTGCGAAAGATGCGACCGAAATCGTCTTCGTCGGGAAACACCTCGTCTTGCAAGGGGAGAAAAACGCCGGCACTATCCACGAGATAGACCAACGGCAGCCGATTCTCCATCGCAATCCGCTGAGCGCGCAACACCTTCTTGCAGGTCATGGGGAAAAAGGCCCCCGCCTTGACCGTGGCATCGTTGGCGATCAGCATCACTTGCCGTCCGCGCACCATCCCTATGCCGGTGATGACGCCCGCCGAAGGCGCTCCGCCCCATTCGCGGTACATCCCCCAAGCCGCCCACAAACCGAGTTCAAACAACGGAGTTCCGGGATCGAGCAATCGGCCGATGCGTTCGCGTGCCGTCAATCGTCCCTTGGCGTGTTGCCGTTCGATGGCCCGCTGCCCGCCACCGAGACGGATCTGCTCTTCTTGACGCTGCATGTTTTCGAGTAGCTGGTTGAGTTCGTTGCTCATCGACGGGGTCTCATCGTCTCGGACAGCGGCCGTTTCGCCCTTCGCCCATGCTTCAAGTATACAAGGCGGCATCACCGATGAACGACAAAACCGGAACTCGAATAGCGCCTGCATTCCGAATCGACGTTTCTGTTTTTTGGGCAAGTGACGCCTGTTTTATGGGCAACAACCCAAGGCGCAAACCTACTATGTATCGAGGATGGATCGAATATGTCCATAAATTCCAAACGGTTACGACATTTCCAGAAATGAGTACCCTTCGGCACGATCCTTGCCCTTCAATTATTGGTTTCTCGTCCAACTCATGTTGGGAAAGGTGCGACTCTCCACCCTCGCTGTCACGGAGTTTTCCATGTTTCGCTGTGCCTTGGGTCTTTTCCTCACGCTCGTCGGTGTCTCGTCGGCGACCGCTTCCTTGAATCATAAACAGGCTCTTTCGACCGAGAAAACGATCCCCGTAAGGTCGGTTCGTTCCCTGTCGGCAGCAGCCGACCTCGATTCGTTTCGCATCACGAAGGCGACGGAAGTGCTACTCGATGGCCGACCCACTTCCTACGAGCGGATTCCCCATTCGGCGACTATCATCCTGCTGGAGACAACCACGAACGAAAGCAAGGAGATCTCTCGCATCCATTTCCGCCGTCGTTCGGCAGACTCGCAGAAGCCATAGATAGACTCGATCGGGCAGAACGCACACTCGTTCATGGCGTTTTGCCCGATGCGTCGTCGCTTTGGGTTTCGGTGATGGCAAGCATTTGCAAAGCCGTCGCCTCATCGTCGTAAATGGCGATACGTTCGGGGATCTTCACGACGTTGAAGACCTGCATGAGGAACGGCTCCACGCAGCAAAACGCCATTCGTCCCCCGCTGCCGATCAACCCTCGATGCATCGCCGCCAACTCTCCGATCATCGCGCTGGTTAGACTTTCGACGCCGTGGAAATTGACGAGTATCGTTCGCCGTGGTTGTTCTCCCGCCAAATGCATCAGCTTTTCGCCGACGGCTCGAATGGAAGCCGGTTCCAAGACCGTGCGCCGTTTGAATCGCACGACCGTCGTCTGCTCGATTCGCACCACTTCCAATAGCCGTTCGTAAGCATCTTGAGCCATAGCCGACTCCCTCTTTTCGTGGGCCACTCCACGCACTGTAGCCTGTGTCCTCATTCCCCGCAAGCAGTGGATCCCACAGAGCCGGAAGCGTGAGCGACGGACGATAAACCGTCGCTCACGCTTCCGGCTCTAACCCAGACATTGCCGAATCCACCAAAGCAGTGTAGAGTGGGCAGAGATCCCCAAAATACCTACCTACGGAGTATCTCCCATGAGACGACGCGACTTTCTCAAACAATCGACGGCGGCGAGCGCCGCGGCTTTGACGGCTGGCGCGGGTCCGGCCATTCTCGGCGCGGAAGACAAAAGCGGTACCAAGAATCCGATTATCGGCAAAGGCGAGTATCGCTACGAGTGCATACACAACTGGGGCGAATTGCCGCGCCAGATTCGCTGGGAAACGACGCACGGCGTCACCGTCGACGACGAGGGATTCATTTATATCAAGCATCAGGGACTCGGTCGGGCGGCGATGGATACCATCGTCGTATTCGATCCCAAAGGCAAATACGTCCGTTCGTTCGGTAAGGGTTACTATCCCGGCGGCCACGGCATCGACATTCGCAAAGAGGGAAGCGAACAGTTTCTCTATCTGTGCGACATCGAACATCGGCAAGTCATTAAGACGACTCTGAAGGGCGAAGAGGTCTGGAAGTTGTGCTATCCCGTCGAGGCCGGCGTCTATAAGCGCGTCAATCAATATCGACCCACCAACGTGGCTTTCGCTCCGGACGGCGGCTTTTACGTCGGCGACGGCTACGGTTCGAACTACATCCATCAGTACGATAAGGACGCCAAATGGGTCCGCACTTGGGGCGGATCGGGAACGCAACCGGGTAAGATGCGAACGCCGCACGGACTCTGGCTCGACGACCGCAAGGGCCGCACGCCGTCGCTGGTCGTCGCCGATCGCGCCAACGCGCGCTTGCAATACTTCACCCTCGACGGCAAATTCATCGAGATTGTCAAAGACGTGTTGTTCCCCGCGCACTTTGACATCCGCGGCGAGGTGCTTCTGGTCCCCGATCTCCACGCGCGCGTGTCGCTGTTCGATAAAGAGAATAAACCCATCGTGCATCTCGGCGACGATGCGGAATGGCGCAAGAAAGTGTTGGACGGATTCAAGGTACGCGGCAAGCCAGACGAATGGCTGCCCGGCAAATTCGTGCATCCCCACGACGCCTGCTTCGACCGCGACGGCAACATCTTCGTGGTCGAATGGGTGCAGACGGGCCGGGTGACGTTGCTGCGCCGTTTGGCCTGATGGTTTTCTCAAGCCGCTTGCGGTGGCGCGTCAAACCGCAAGCGGCGCTTTGGCGAGGCCCGCCGCAGAAAGGTCGGCGACGACTTTCTGCAAAAGATCCCACGTCTCGCGGTGATACGGTTCCGCGATGTCCATTCGGTCGCCTTCCTGGTAGCGCGCGCATCGACCGGCTTTCAGCGCGTAGCTTTTCCCAACCACTCCGCGATTGTGAACCAAAACGTCGCGCGCCGCCTTGGCTTCGGCGAGGCGCTCGATCTCGTCCGCCGACGGACAATCGAGTTTCACTTTTTCATCGAGATACGCAAACCAGGCGCTCGGTCGTTCGTACATAACTTCGTTCAGTTCTTTGCCGATGGCGTGCTGCAAGATGGCGTCTTTGTCCGGGGCGTCGAGAATGAATTTCACGTCGACCTTTTTGCCGCCAAGGCTGCGCGGATAGGCCGTGAGCCAGAGGCGTAGAAAGTCGAAGAAAAAGCTCTCGAATGTGGAGATGAACTGCTGAAACGTCGCTTCGGCGAGTTCTTTCTGTATGTATTCCTCAATGTGAGTCGAAAGTGCCGTTTGATCGGTCACTGACCCCGTGATCTTATTTCGAATGGTGAATTTCGTGTTTGAATCGATGACTTTTTGGACGATGCGCCACGCGAATTTCGTATTGGTGTAGTAATCGTGGGCTGCCACGAGTTCGCCGACCACGCGCTCTTGCAACGCTCGGAGATCCTCCGACAAGGGCATGACCATTTCCTCTATCAGTCCACACTATCTAAGATCTTTTGTACAACCTTTACGTCCGTGCCGCGATAGAAATGGACGATCGTGGTAAACGGTCCATCGTTAAAGGAAATCGAGTGTTCGTCTACCCAATAAGGAATGCCGTGCCGATTGAGAAGCTGTTTCAGATCCTCCAGTTGGCTGTCGGCTACTTCGATTCGCGGGTGCGGAAGATACTCCGAAGAAACATGCAAGGGTCGTTCTGTTGCGTTGTCGAGCATGTCTCGTTCCTCTCCGGCTCCATTTTCTTTCGAGCTTGATGAGTTGAACCACTTGCCCATAATGAAACCGTTCTCTCTACCTTACTTCAATAAGAGGAACGAACTCCGACACGGTTCGCATGCTCCATCAACCTTTCGCTTCCAACACTTGTATCTTTCCGTGACCCGCCGCGTAGATCGTCTCGACTTTCTCGTCGAGGACGAAAGCGCGGACGTGCATGGCCGCTTTTTCGTGCCGGGTCGCTTTCTTCGATTTGAGATCGAAAAAGAGGAAAAAGCCGTCGTTCGCGCCGCCACCGCCGAGCAGCCAATCGCCTTTGGGTTGGAAAGCCAGATGTTCGATCAGTCCTTTGAATTTGTCGTCTTCGAACTCGATCGCTTTCTCGCCCTTTTTCCAGTCGAAAATCTCGATGCGGGCTTTGCCGTCGAGGTGGTCGATGTTGCCGATTTTGCCGATACCGCCGACGGCGACATATTTTCCGTCCGGCGAGAAAGCCAGCGAGCGGATTCCGCCGATGGAGTGTTTGCGCTGCACCGGATCCCAGGTGTACATGCCGGGCGCTTCGAGTGTCTTGACCGATTTGCCGCCGACGGCATCCCAGACGACGATGTGACCGACTTTGTCCGCCGTGGCCACACAGCGACCGTCGGGGGAAAAGGCGCAGGCGAAGAGCATCGACGGATAGTGATGCGGTGTCTTCTCCTCGTGGCCGCGCAATTCGTGCAACAGCTTGCCGTCGGCGACGCTCCACAGCCGACATACCATGTCGTCGGCGACACTGGCAATCGTCTTGCCATCGGGCGAGACGGCGACTTTGCGAATCCACTTGGCATGGGCATCGACGGCGCGAATGGATTTGCGCGCGTCGATGTCCCACCACAAGAGCCGACCGTCGTAGCTGCCGGATACGGCGATTTTTCCGGAGAGAGCCAAGCCCGTGACGTAGCTTTTGTGTTCGCCCAGCGCCTTCGCCTCCGGTTTGGCCGCCGAGAAATCGACATCGTACACCTTGAAGTCCGCGCCGCCGAATAGCACGCGCTGACTTCCGGGGACGCGAGCCAGCGTGAAAGCGAATCCGTTACTCGAAATCTCTTTGATCGTTTTCATGTCGAGGTTCCTCATGCGGTGAGCGGAGCGCGTCAAGGATCAGGCCAACAGTGCTTTGATCGGCTTGGTCCCCGGGTCGGTCAACGGCACGGGACGAGAGCCGACGTGGTAATTCTTCTGGTGGTTGATGCCGAGAGCTCGATAAATGGTGGCGAACAACTCGGCCGCTCCCACTTCGCCGTCGGCGACACGCTCGCCCTTGGCGTCGGTTTTGCCGTGGACGCTACCGCCCTGAATACCGCAACCGGACAGTGTAGCGCTCCAAGCCGAGGCGAAGTGATCGCGTCCCAAACTGGCGTTGATGCCAGGCGTGCGGCCAAACTCGGACAGCGTGATAACCAGTGTGTTTTCGAGTAGACCGCGTTGCTCCAGGTCGTCGAGTAGGGCGGCCATGACGTGATCGAGTTCGGGAACCAACTCCCGATGCGTCTCAAAATTTTCGCCGTGACTGTCCCACCATGCGCGTCCCACGCGAACGAAAGGAACGCCGGCTTCGATCAAGCGCCGCGCGGCCAACGCCTGCTCGCCGAACAGTGTCGGGCCATACTTCTCGCGGATTTTCTGAGGTTCCCGCGACACATCGAACAGCTTTTCACTGGCCATCAAGCCGCGCACCCGCTGATAGGCCTCGCCATGACTGCCGAGGCTGGACGAGACACGCCCCTTGGCGAACTGTTTGCTCAACGAATCGCGCAACTCCCCGCGTTGCTTGTGATCGAGGTCGTCGATGCCGTCGAGTCGGCGGATGTTTTCGGGGATCATGCTAGTATACAATTCCATCGGTGCATAGCGCGAGCCGAGGAATCCCGCCGAGCCGGGAGCGGAGCCTCGTCCTTCCGTGGCGAAATAGAACGACACATAGTCCGGAACCTGACTGTCGGCCTGCCCCAACTCGCGCGCCAGGACCGCGCCGAGATCGGGGTATTTCAAATTGGCCTCGTCGCGCCGGCCGCGCATCATCAACTGCGCCGCCCCGCCGTGATCGCCGTTGCGCGTATTCAGCGAACGCACGATGCAGGTGTGCTTCATCCGCTTGGCCATTTCGGGCATCAGTTCGGAGATGTGGATGCCCGGCACCGAGGTGGGAATGGCGCGGAACGGCCCGCCCGTCGATGCTCCAGGCTTGGGATCCCACGTTTCCAGCTGCGACGCTCCCCCCGCCAACCAGAGAAGAATGCAACGCTTCTGTTGCTTCTTCATCTCGCCGGCAAGCAAGGGATGCTGCAAGACATTCAACTGCGTCATGTCGGCGGCGAAGGCGGCGGCTCCGGCGGCGAGGCCAAGGAAGCCGCGGCGATCCAGTGCGTGCATCGGCGAACCACAAAAGTGCGAACGGCGAAGGTGGGACATCGGATGGCTCCTGTTTCCATCAATAATTGAATCGAAACTCCGCGCTCGTCAGCAGCGCCCACACGATCTGTTGCCGTGCTTCCTTGGGCTTGGCGGCGCGTTGTTGCAAATAGTCTCCGAGTAGCTTCTTCTCTGCCGCGCGCGGCGGACGCGATAAAATCGTCCGCACCGCTAGATCGACGGCTTCTTCATTCTTGAGTTGTTGCATCCGACCGAGCAAGCGATCTCCGCCGTCGGCCAACAACTCTTTCTGGACGCGCTCGCCGTTGCTGAACAGCAGCGCCTCGCCGACGCCGACTTGAAAATCGTCGCCGGGCTGCTCGAACAGACGCTCCATTCCACTGGCATTGGATTCCAGCCCCGCCATGCGCTTGTCGAACTCGTCCGGCTTGAGCGAAGCGGGAAACGTTTTGGGATCGGCGACGGCCAAACGCAGCGAGACGGCCAACTGCGTCGGTGCCAACGGCCGCACGCGCGCCACGGCAAACAACGCGGCGCGAGGCGTCTCGCCCTTTTCCCATCGGCTATCGCGGGCATAGGCTTTGCTCAATACCAGGCCGCGAATCAAACGGCGCAGATCATAGCCATGCTCCGCCGTGTCGCGCGCCAGCCAGTCGAGCAGTTCGGGATGGCTGGGCGCGTTCTCGGAGTGCATCTGATCGAGCGGCATGACCAATCCGTAGCCGAACAATCGATACCACACGCGATTGACGATGGATCGAGCGAAGAAGTCGCGCTGTTCCGGTTCCAGCGACAACTTCACCAATTCGGCGCGGGCGCTGAACTTCGGCGCGGACGGAGGAGGAGCTTTCTTCTCGCCTTCCTTCTTGTTCTTTTTCTTCGCGGTGTCGGCGGGGTTCTCCTTCAGCGTGTCGGTCGGCACCACTTTGCCGGTCAGAAACATCATTTTCGCCTGCCGTTCGACCCCTTTGGTCGTCTTGAATTTGACCAGTCCGGTGTCGCGCTCGGCGAGTTTGCCACCGCTCTCATAAGTGCGGCTGAAAAACGATTTCATGCCGAAAAAGTGATCCTGCTTCCAGTCGGCCACCAGGGGATGATCGTGGCACCGCGCACAGCTGACGTTGACGCCGAAGAAGAGACAGCTGACCTCGGCGGTCAGTTTATCGAGATCGCGGACGCGCTGCCTCAGAAACTCTCCGGCGGGCTTGAGCTTGGCATCGTTCTCATCGGGCAGCATCAACTCGCGATAGATGCGATCCCACGAACGATTTTCGGACAGCGCGACGAGCAGATAGGCCCGCACGCTGCCCTTGGTTCCGTTCATCAGCATGGCATCGAACTCGGTCGCTTGATGCCTTACGAAGCCGGAAGAGTTCATCAATCGGTCGATCGACTCGACGCGCTTGTTGGGGCTGGTCGAAGCGAGGAATGCTTGGGTCTCTTCCAAGGTCGGAATGCGCCCGACCAGATCGAGCGTCAGACGGCGTAGGATCGTGGCATCGTCGGCAGGCGGAGCGGGAGTGATGCGCGCCTCTTGGAGACTCGATTCGATGTAGCGATCGACGACCTGTTCCACGGCCAGAGCGGACGGAGCGATTTCCGCGGATCGAGCAAAAGAACACGTCAGGCCGAGGACAAGCAACGGGAGTGTGAGATGGCGGGACCGCATTGCAGATTCCTTGCTATTCGATTCAACCGCGATTCAACCGATCGAAGAGGAGATCGGCATCCATCGCTTCGGGCAGGCAGGAGGGCCAGGAAGGCAGGACGATTCTTCTCAACCCCTATTGTGCAGGTTGGAGCAACGAGATGCAAGTGTCTTTTTCGTCTCCCGGATCGGTTTTCATGGGGCGATCAACCGGCCGGTTCGCCCACGATGGCGGGGGGAGTGGATGCCATCAGCCGCGCCGACCAGCGACGGCCCAGTCGAATGCAGGGCAACTCCAGAGACCAAGAAAGTACCCACGCTCCTCCAATGCTCAGCCCCGAACAGAGCGCGAATGCCGCGATGCTCCAAGCGGGATGCGCGAGATGCGACGGCAAAAGGCGATAGGTGATGCCCATTGCCAACAGGTGTAAGAGATACACTCCGTAGGAAAGCCGCCCCACGAACACCAAGGGACGGCGGCGAAAGAGCCATGAGGCCGGCCCTTCTCCGTCGATCAGGCCGATCAACAAACCCGTCGCCGTCAAGGGATAGAGGACGTTGAAAACCTGGAGCGGCCAACCGTCCAGCCAAGGGACGGCGAAATGGACGGCGCAGAACAGCGCCAGCGTCGGCAGTCCGCGAAAACGACAGGCGAGACAGCGCAGGCGATGATAGCCGCGCGGTTCGTGCAACAGGAAGCCGGCCAGGCAGCCGATCAGGATGGGATAAAAACTCTGCGCGAACCGCCCCGCCATTTTCAACGCCCCTTGTTGTTGGCACAGGATCGCCGAGACGAGTGCGAACGTCGCCGCCAAGACGACGGTGCCGCGCAGGCGCGCCAGCCTGCGCCCCTGCCAGACGACGAACGCCAATAGGGGCCAAAGAAGATAGAATTTTTCTTCAATTCCGAGAGACCAACTCTGAAAGAACGGCAAATCGCGTTGGTCGAGGACGAGCAGTTTGTAGAAGGGAATCTCTTGACAGTAGAAGAGATCCCAAGGCAGCGCCTCGGCGAACGCGCTTCGCTGCTCGAAGGAGCCGCGATTGAGAATGAGAAGGTAGAGGCAGTAGAAGCCGAGAATGGCGTAGTACAACGGAAAGAGCCGACAGCAGCGCCGTACATAGAAACCGGCCAACGAGACCGCGCCGCGCGCCTTTTCTTCGCGCAGCCCGAGGGTGGTAATCAAGAAGCCGCTGAGGACGAAGAAGACGGTTACGCCGCGATCGCCAGCAAGCCACGTCCATCGTTCCTTATGCAGATAGAGGTGAGCCGTGACCACCAAGAGGGCACACGCGCCGCGGAGTCCGTCCAACTCCGGAAAGTAGCCGCGACGCAGATAGGCGTCGTGGGGATCGGCGGGCGGGCGAGCAATACTGTCGATGGTGACGGACATCCGTGTCCTCCCGTTGTAACGGCGATGGCAGTGAAAAAGTTTACTCGTCCGTCGATTTCGATGCCAGACCAGCTCGACGCAATCCCAACAAGCCCGGAGCGCCAGCGACGGGCTCCCAACGAACCCGTCGCTGGCGCTCCGGGCTCGTGACTTCGATTCGATCCGTCGCCTTTATGGGACTTTCAGTGAATCGAAGATGCGCTGCAAGAGCGCCTCGGAGGTGATGTCCTCGGCCTCGGCTTCGTAGGTGACACTGACGCGATGGCGCAAGACATCGTGTCCGATCGACTTCACGTCTTGCGGCGTGACGTAGCCTCGACCGTCGAGCAACGCCATGGCCTTGGCGGCGCGAGCCAAAAAAATCGTCGCCCGCGGACTCGCTCCATATTGAATCAGCGAGGCAATCTCCAGTCCATACTCTCCCGGTTTGCGCGTGGCGTGAACCAGATCGACGATGTAACGCTTGATCTTGTCGTCGATGTAGATCTCATCGACCGCGTCCCGGAGGGCAAACAGAAAGCTAGGATCGAGAACGGGGTCGATGGTCAGTTTCGGTTCGACCACCGACATGCGATTGAGGATGGTCAATTCCTCGTCCTTGCTCGGATAGGTCAGTTTGAGTTTGAGCATGAAGCGATCGACCTGCGCCTCGGGCAGCGGATAGGTTCCTTCCTGCTCGATGGGGTTTTGCGTGGCCATGACGAGAAACGGCGATTCGAGCAGATAGCTATTGTCGCCGATGGTGACTTGTTTCTCTTGCATGGCTTCGAGCAAGGCGCTTTGTACCTTGGCCGGGGCGCGGTTGATCTCGTCGGCGAGTACGAGATTAGCGAATACCGGACCCTTTTTTATGGTAAATTCGCCGGTGCGCGGATTGTAGATCTGCGTCCCGATCACGTCGGCGGGCAAGAGATCGGGGGTGAATTGAATGCGGCTGAAACTGAGGTGCAGCCCGCGCGCCAGCGTGCGCACCGCCAACGTCTTCGCCAACCCCGGCACGCCTTCCAACAGGATGTGCCCCCCCGTCATCAGGCCGATCAAGAGACGATCGATCATCGTTCGTTGACCGACAATCACCCGCTCGATCTCGCGGTAAAGGGGATCGAGTCCGGCGCGCCGTTCGCGGGCCTTACGGTTGAGTTCCTGCACATCGTCGGTCATGGTCTACCTCAAAGGGGAAGATCGAGGGCGTTCCCGTAACCATTGTCGGTCGCGCCGGCGCGATTGACAAGGACGCGCGGGCGGGTGAAAATGATGGCATGAAACGTCTCTCCCTCCGTCAGTTTGGCCGTATCGTGGCCGGGGTGATGCACTCGCTTCCGCCGGAGTTCCTGCCTCACCTCGACAATCTGACGGTCGAGGTGGACGAGGAGCCGGACGAGAAAACGCTTCGTCGCGTCGGCTTCACGGACGAGGAAATCGCCGAGGGAGAGACATTGCTCGGGCTGTTCGATCCGCTGGTCCTGCCGACCCCCTTCAGCGGCGACGCCGTGGATGTGTATACCATGCCCCATCGCCTGGTGATTTACAAACGTCCGCTCGAAGAGGCGTTTCCAAATCGAAAGCAGCTGTTGATCGAGATTCGTAAAACCGTCGTTCACGAATTGGCGCATCACTTCGGCTGGACGGATCGCGACCTCGAACGGTTCGATGCCAAGCCGAACCCGTTCGAGGATCGTGGAGAGAGGAAAAAGAAAACGAGCGAGGAAGATCCTCGCTCGTGAGTTCGGGATAGGGTCGGTTCGACACGCGGCTTAGCGGATAAATCCAGGCGTGTAATAGTAATTGGGATAAGGTGTCAGACCGTAGCCGCCGTTCCAGGGCGTATAGGGAGCGTAGACGCCGCCGTAAACGCCGGGAGCGTACAGATTACGAACGCCCATCCCGCCGTAGGGATAGCCGCCGTAGTAGCCGCGATTGAAGTAGCGGCGATCGTCCCAATCGCGGCGATAGAAGCCGCGATTGTAATAGCCGCGCTCGAACCCTCGGCCGTACCCTCGGCCGTGCCATTCCTCCGCATGTCCTTGTGTCGGCGTCGCCGCGAACAGGCCGATCGTGCCCAGCCCCAACATCACCGAAAGCAACATCGAACGCATGATCCACCTCCCAGGTTAATCGAGCCACCGGGCGATCTTCACAAAGGGTAGGAGATGCAAACGCAGTGCCGCTCAGATAAATTGAGCTTTATCCGGCCTTCCATCCCCATTTGAGGCATCTCGACCGTTGTATTTCGAGCGAACCGTAGCGATTTCGTACAGCGCGCTCCCTCGGGATGCGACAGAAGGCGCTCAATCCTTGTCTCGTTATATCCGACTGAATATAACGAAGGCGATCGAGGGACGAGTGGGTGTTTCACAATCGTTCACGGTTTCAGGAGTCCAAAACTCGGCAGCCGCCTGCGCGCGGCGGGCGAGGTCAGGAAGGCGAGCAGGGAGCGGGCAGCTTCGGAATGTTCGCCCCGCTGTGTCAAAGCGGCGGTGTAATGAATGGCCGGTCGTTCGGGGCGCGTGCTAAAGAGGATGTGGCAGGAGCGGGAAGCGTGGACATCGCTGCGATAGACCACGCCGACTTCCGCCGTTGCCGATTCGACGGCGGCGAGAACGACGCGCGGATTATCGAGAAACACCGCGCGGGGGCGAATCGCCTCCCAAAGATCGAGCGACTCCAGATAGGAGCGGGTGTACCGTCCCAAAGGGCAAGAGGGATCGGCCAGCGCGACGTGCCGGACTCCAGCTTGCAACAACGACTGAGGATCGCGTCGACCGAGTAGGTCGGAGGACGCCGCGATGGCGGAGAGACGGTTGACTCCGAACGCCGTTCGACTCGGTGGAGCCAAAAGTCCCGCCGCCTCCAAGCGGTCGAGCGGCTCATTCGCGGCACTGAGGAAAAGATCGACGTGTACTCCATGAAGCATTTGCTCGGCCAATTCATCGGAAGCTCCGCAGAGCGTGCGAACCGACAGACTGGGTTGCTCGACGGCGAAATCGGCGAGGAGACAATCCAACACGTTGAGCAAACTGGCAGCGACGGCCAAGTGGATCGAGCGGTCGTGCCTAGCGGACGGAAGCAAAGCGGGCGAGGCGGCACTCTGTCGGACGCGCGTTTGCAGTTCGCGGTACACGTCGATGGCGAGCCGGCCGCGCTCCGTCAATGCCGCGCCGCCGCCCTCGCGCCCTCCGGTTTGCCGGCGAACCAGCTCGCGCCCCGCGGCTCGGTTCATGCCATCGACCAGCAGCCAAGCGTGGCGATACGACATGCCCAACTCTCGGGCCGCGGCGCTGATGCTGTGGCAGCGGTCGATCGCTTCGAGCAATTCCACCCGACCCGGTCCCAGAATGGCCTCGCCGGAGCGTTCCAGCCACAGACGCGTGCCGACCGTCCACTCGCGCATCCACTCTCGCGCTTCATCGTTCATCGTTGGCTTCCTCTCGTGCCAGAACGCTTCCCCACAGCAAGGATTCAACCCATGCAACGGCGATCCGCCTTCACGCTCATCGAACTCTTGGTCGTCATTGCCATCATCGCCGTGCTAATCGGGCTGCTGTTGCCGGCCGTGCAGCGCGTTCGAGAGACGGCCAATCGTATCCAGTGTGCCAACAATCTGCATCAAATCGGCATTGCCACCCATATGTACAACGATACGCTCGGCGTCCTGCCGCGCTATCGCCTCTGTCCCGCGCCCTGGAAGGGGGGCAACGACATCTACTGCGACCAACTCACTTCGCCGATCTATTTCACGGGACCGAACGAAGTCTGGTGGGCACCCTACGACAACCGCGTGTCCCCGGAAGATACTCCCCTACCCGACTTCAACCCCACCCGCGCGCTGCTGTGGCCGTTCGTCGAAGGGAACAAAAAAGTCTTTCAGTGTCCCAACGGTTTCGATCCGGCAACAGGCAAGCTCTATCAAATCAGTTATGGCATGAACTACGTCACCGGCGGTCCCAACGGTCAGCCGCTCATCCATCTCGTCCAGGGCAATGGCAGCTCGAATATCCTGATCGTCTGGGATCACGGCAAGACACCCGGCTGCGCCAACTCCGTGATCGCCGCTCCACGCGGTCCCTGGCTGCCCTTCAACGATCCCACCGATGCCATCCACTATCCGCAGCGACGCCACATCAACGTGTTCAACGTCCTCTATTGCGACGGCCACTCCGCCGCCATCACGCAGAGCGATCTGAACCTGCCGTTGTTCTACGACAATTAATCCCGCAAAACGCCTCGCCAGCGCGCCTACAATAACAACGAAGAACGATCGCCCCATCGTTGGCGGCTTGGCGAGGCAGGGACTCATGGGCTATCGCGATCTCCGCGATTGTGTCGTGGATTTAGAGCGAAGCGGACAACTCGTTCGCATTGAGGAAGAGATCGATCCCGATTTGGAGATGGCCGCTATTCAGCGGCGCGTCTACGAAGTGGGCGGGCCGGCTCTGCTCTTTTCGCGCGTCAAGGGCTGTGCCTTTCCGATGGTCTCGAACCTGTTCGGCACGCCTCAGCGCATCCGCTATCTGTTCCGCGACGCGCTCCGCGCCGTGCGGCATCTCGTCGAACTGAAACTCGATGCCGGCGCGTTCTGGAAGAATCCCTGGCGCTACCGCGATGTGCCGGGCACACTGCTGCACGCGCTGCCGAGGTTCGTCCGATCGGGACCGATTCTCGCCCATCAAACAACGATCGGCCAGTTGCCTCAGTTGCGCAGCTGGCCGCGCGACGGCGGCGCGTTCATCACCTTGCCCCAAGTTTATACCGAAGACCCCGATCGTCCCGGCTGGCGGCATTCCAATCTCGGCATGTATCGCGTCCAACTGTCCGGCAATCGATACGAGCCGGATCGAGAAGTGGGGTTGCACTATCAGATCCATCGGGGCATCGGCGCGCATCATGCGGCGGCTCTGCGTCGTGGCGTGCCGTTTCGCGTCCACGTCATTGTCGGCGGCCCTCCGTCGCTGGCGTTGGCGGCCGTCATGCCTCTGCCGGAGGGGATGCCGGAGTTGGCGTTCGCCGGCGCGCTCGGCGGACGGCGCATCGACTGGGTGGTTCCTCCCGGCGAACCTGCCGCGATTGCCGCTGGGTTGCCGATCCCCGCCGAGGCGGACTTTTGCATCGTAGGTACGGTCGATCCAAAGCGGCTCTTGCCCGAAGGACCGTTCGGCGATCATCTCGGTTATTACAGTTTGACGCACGATTTTCCCGTTCTGTGCGTGGAGCGCGTCTATCATCGACCGGGAGCGATTTGGCCGTTCACGGTCGTTGGCCGTCCGCCCCAAGAAGACACCTCCTTCGGCGATCTCATTCACGAGTTAACGGGACCGATCGTTCCCACGGTTGTAGCCGGCATTCACGCCGTCCATGCCGTCGATGCCGCCGGCGTGCATCCGTTGCTGTTGGCTATCGGCAGCGAACGCTATGTACCCTATGCCGAAGAACGACGCCCGCAAGAGTTGCTCACCTGCGCCAACGCTCTGCTCGGCCAAGGGCAGCTATCGCTGGCCAAGTATCTCTTCCTCGCCGCCAAGGAGGACGATCCCGAGTTGGAAGTTCACGACATCGCTGGGTTTTTCCGGCACATCCTGGAGCGCGTCGATTGGCGGAGCGACTTGCACTTTCAAACGCGGACGACCATCGACACCCTCGATTATTCGGGCAACGGCTTGAACGAGGGATCGAAAGTGGTAATCGCGGCGGCGGGTCGCAAACGGCGCGCTTTGGGCGTGGAGATGCCCGCGCATATCTCTCTGGCAGGCGACTTCCGCGAACCGCGCGTCTGCTTGCCGGGAGTAATGGCTATTGAGGCTCCGAAATATCTTCCAAGGCGCGATGTCGAGGTGCCGCCGGAGGTCGCACAGTTGTGTGAAGCGTTGGCCGAATGCGAGACGATGTCCCCTTTCCCGCTCGTGGTGTTAGTAGACGACAGCGAATTCACGGCCCATTCGTTGAAGAATTGGTTGTGGGTCACGTTCACGCGCTCGAATCCAGCGGCGGACATTCACGGCGTTGGCGCGTTCGTGCATCAGAAACATTGGGGCTGTCGCGGTCCCTTGGTGATCGACGCACGCATCAAACCGCACCACGCGCCGCCTTTGGAAGAAGATCCGGCCATCGAGCGCCGCGTCGAGGAGCTGGGCGCGCCGGGCGGGCCGTTGTATCGCATCCTATAATCGGACGGGCAAAAGACGGACGCTGGAGCTGAGGGGAGGCGGAGAAGGCTTGCCGTCGGGGCCATCTTGCCAACTTTCGACCCATTGCCGCCACGTCAACGGCACGCGCGCAAAGAAAGCGCGATTGGGATCGAGCGTCGGCCAATTGGCCGCCGGTTCGCGATCCAACGTGCGCGGACGCAGCGGTCCTCGCAGGCGCTCTAAATCGTAGCGCGCGGCCATTTCGTGCATCGTCCCCGAACGAACGAGTAGTTCGCGCTCGGTCAAAACGAAGTTCGTACCGTCGGGCAAGTACTCGCGCAGATGTTCGGACACCAGGTCGATACCGGCCAACTTGTACAACCCGGCCAACGCGGTCGTGACGGCCTGGCGAGGCTCGTCTCCCAACGCCTCCAACCATCCGGGATCGCGAATACTCGCCACCAACCAACCGGATTGATCTTCCCATTCCAGGCGAACCGGACGAAGGGCGACGGTCTGTCCCAACTCGATCCCGATCCGAGACGGCGTGAGAATTACCTTGTCCACGCGCACCAGATCGCCGCTCCATCGGCTGCTCTCTTGAAGAATTCGGATCAATTCGCGCTCGACGAGCCGGCGAATGGTTCGTTCCACCTCGTCCAAGGAACGGCGCAGGGTCCGCGCCGTCCGCCAACTGCCGGTGCGAATCGCCTCGCGCTCCGCTTCGCGCAGTCGAGTGTAGAGCTTGGGAATGGTCCCCGAATGAAAGCCCGGATGGAGGAGTTGACGCACCGTTTCGCCGTGCGGTCCAATGCCGATGGAACGCAATTGGCGCTGTCGATTGGCGCGGTACATGCGCCAGTTTTCTTTCATCTCCCAGAACAAGAAACCGAAAGCGTCCGGCAAAAGCCAAATCGTCAAAAAGAGAATCAGCCAACCCACCTTGAAGAGGATTGGCATCGTTTCGTCCTTGAGCGACTCGCGCAGTTCGTTGAGGTAAATGGCATAAATCGGCACCATGAATTTCGCCGCCAGCAAGGAGATCGGCGCTTTAAGGGGGTTGAACCACGGTTCGATCAATACCACCAGATAAAAGCGCGTCAGCCAAGCGATGGGATACCAGAGGAAGCCGACCGCGGTGCGGATCACGAGGGAGAGCTGACTGTCTCCCTCCCGATAGCGCAGCCACTCGTCCACCGCATGGAGGAGATATTCCAAGCCATCGGTCACTTGTTTGAACGCCCACATGATCCAGCGCAGCAGCCCCGGCAGGAGACCGGCCCTCAGCGATTCGTAGACGTTGGCCAATCCTTGTAATATCCCATCGCCTAGCTCTTTAATTGGCCGCGTGTTGAGGATGAAACTAATGAGGAGAAAGGTGATGCTGCCCGCGGCTCGATTGGCAAAAGCTCCCGGCAAGAGTTGCGACAGGAGTAGGCACGCCACCGCCGGCTTGAACAGATACGACCAAAACAGTTGGAACGGCCAGCCCTTTAAGGCGCGCTGCACCACGGGAAGCTGCACGAGGTAGGCCGGGGCGTCGAGGAGCGCGCGGCGCAACCCGCGGAAAAACAGCACGAGCGCTTGCTTGCAGAACTGCCGGAACCACCCCAGATGCAACAGCGAGAGTAAGAAGGAACCCAACAGAAGAAAGGCACAAACCGCCAACGAGGGAAAGAACGGTTGCGGCGCGCGCAGGGCGGCAATCGCGCTGCGCGGATCGAAAGCACCGTTGAAATACGGCTCCAAATAGGGCCGGTCGGCGAGAAATTCTTGAACGAACTCAAACTCCAAGAGCAACTTCGCGCCTTGGAGCAGGACCGCCGCTCCGCCGAACGGCAGCAAGACGAACAATACTAGCCAGCGTCCCACGGCCGTACCAAACGCCGGCGCGGTCATCCGCTCCAACCAGCGGAGATAGATCTCGCCGGGGCGATAGACGCCGTCCAGAGCCGTCGCCAGGTGACGGTCCAAACGGAGCAACGGATCGCCGCGCGCGAACTCGTAGGGATCGCGCAAGTCCGGCATTTTGAGCTGATTGCGAGAAATGGCATCGCGTAAGTCGCTGAATGTCAAGAAGCCCACTTCGACGATGCGATCGAGCATCTCTTCGATCATGCGGGCGAAGGCGGTGCGTTCGGGCGCATTGCTCGGTTGCAGGCCAACCATGAGGAAGGCGTCGGCAAGGACGGGACGAAAGCGGCCGCGCAGCCTTTCTTCGCAGTTGTGCAGCGCCGCCTGCAACAGATGGGCGAGGTGTTGGCGTTCGTCGTCGGCCAATCGCGCTTCCGTCAATCGTTGGGCGGCACTCCGCAAATGGCGGGTGATGCGCACCAACCGCTGACTCGGCAGCGCGCGCTTGATGGGTCGTCTACCTCCCGAGGCGGCCCACGTCACCACATCGAGCGCGTAAATATCGCATTCGTGATCCACACCCACTTTTTGCAAATCGTATAGCAGCGCCGCCTCGACCGGCCAACTGCCTTGGTCGGCCTTATCCAACAGAGCGGGTAGATCCTTGAGCCATTCCTCCGCCTCGCCGTCGCTCAGTTCGAGCGCGGCTTGCAAACGCTGCGTCAGACGCCGCAGATCGTCGAGCGCCTTGGTCCGCGTCGGTTCTTCGAACGATGCCGGCGCGACGCGCGCCGCCTTGGTGCGCAGAATCGACGCGCGCACCGTGTTGCCTTCTCGATCCGCCTTGTCCGCGCCGTCCATGAGACGCCGATAGTAATCGTGCGATTCGTCGGAACTGGTATCGGTGCGAAAGATCGGTTGCGGAGCGCCGACGAGGCGCGTCGCGGCGAACAGTTGCTCGGCACTCACGTCGCCCAGCAGTATCGCATGGATGGCGGCGAAGTCGGAGAGACCGGGAAAGTAGATCGGTAACAAGTTGGCGGCAAAGTGGTGCAACTCCAGATAGACGGCGGCAAACTCGATGTAAACGTCGGCATCGCTCGACTCGGCGGCGCTGGGAGTCAGATAGTTTTCTTGGCCCAGAACCATGCGTATCTCGGCAAAGGCGCTGCTGCCGATCCGTTCGATGCGCTCGTGGATCGCCGCCGCGTTGAGATACCCTTCGTTTACCTGTTGGCGTAGGGCGCGATGGATCGCCCCGTGAAACAAACGCCGCCAATAAGTCAGCAGCGTCTCATCGTCGGAATGGTTCAATAAGTTGGGCGATGGCCGCGCCAGTAAAATTACCGGCGACGGCAAAAGGCGATCGGGTTCGAGGTCCAATTCGTCCGGCTCGACATAGCGATAGAGCGTGGGCCGATCCACGACATAGCATTGGCGATGCGGCACTTCCCCCAAGAAACTCGACAACTGATGCTGCGCCTGAATCAAACGGTCGAGGACGCGCGGCGACACGAGTACCGCCGCCCCGTCCGCCTCGCGCAAGGCTTGCTGCAATTCCGCCAATCGCATCGACTTGCTCCTCGGATTCGCCTCGCCATTGAGGGGTCGGCACCTCCCTCTCTCCTACGCCCCATTGAAGAATATCATACCAAAGGACACCTTGCATATCCGGTGTATCAAGCAAGTTCGATATCGAGAGAGCGAACGTGCTAACTGTACAGCGCTACTCTCGGATTCTCCCCTGTACTCAGGGGAGGGGGAAACGCCGTACAGTTAATGCGAGGCATTATGGATCGAGTCATCGGCGTTCATGCCATCTGCTTCGCGAGTCGTTTCGTGTTCCTGAAAAGGAGGGCGGTCAGATCGGGGTCTAGCTGGGGTTCCAGGTGATAGAGGGATCGCTCGCGCGACGAAGAATTGAACGGGAAGAATCCCATCCGTAACAAACTCCGATTTCGGAGCGGGAGGTTTAGCTTCCATCGATCGTATCTCCTTCCAATAGTCGTAGGGGAGCATCCGCCACACAGACTTCCGCACAATAGAGTTCCAGCAAATAAGCGCCCGGCTCGGGGAAGGGACAACCCTCCACTTTCAATGCCATCTGAACGACCAGATCGCGTCGTGGAAAATGTAGAGTATGGACCTCGGTTTGCCAGATTCGTTCATCGCGCGGCCTAAAAATCACATCGACAAAAAAGGGTACCTCTCCCAAACCACCAACAAATTGGGCAAACACGCAGAAGTTGACCAATGTGCAGGGGTAAGAAGCCGGACGGATGGCATTAAACAGCCCGTAAAGATCGGTTTTGCCGCTTTCATAACCGATTACGAAGTCACAGAGGAACATCTGTTTTGCATAGGGGCGAATAGCGCTGGCCATAGGTTCACCCTCGACTCATCCCTTTAGTCTATCTCGCGGACCTTCTGAAAGATAGCGAGAAATGACATCCGATGGGGCCAAACGGGGCGGGTCTTGGATCGCGCGACCCGCCCCGAACGTGCGAAATCATTCCCACGCGATTTCGACCGAACGCATCTTTATTTTTTCGGTGCGGCTCCGGGGGTTGGCGGTTGATACTGCAAGAGCAAATCGCCGCTCTGCCGTGCGCTGGGACGCAGGCTGCCGAGAACGAGCGCGACGTTGTTTTTCAAGGTTTCATCGAGTTTCTCCTGTCGATACAAATCGCCCAGAGCGCTTGCCTGCGCGCGAGAAACGAGCGGGCCAAACTGCTGGATGGCGCGGATCAGACCGTTCGCCGCCGCGATGCGCACCGCGTTGGAACGCTTCGCGTCGGCCAAGACGTTGGCCAACACCGTCTGCGCTTCTTCTCCCTTGAGGCGCGATGCAATGTCCACGGCGAACCCCTGGCCCTTGGGTGTGAGTTTGCTCGGCGCGCGCAGGGCTTCGAGAATCGTGGAGCCGGCCGGCATCGCGTCGTAGCCGGGGATCTCCCCACGCGCCATCCGCGCGAGGTTCTCGATGGAGCGCTCGGAGTAATCTTTCA
>JAJXWW010000114.1 GCA_021781415.1 Planctomycetota bacterium | reverse complement strand
CGGCCCGCGAATGCGATCGATTTCTGATGGGGGATACGCAATTGCCCTAATGCTCTCGACGGAAAGAGAGGCTTCCGTTTCGAGAACCATTTCGTTAGGACGCAGGCAGGGATGCCTGCCGTCGGCGTACGGCAACGACATGGATGAGCGAGGTCCACTGAACCGTTTCTGACTCCGGGTCGGCGACGACCAGCGTATTATTCAGGACAATGACGTTCTCCGGATGTTTTATGGAGAAGATTTGGCCGCTCGACAATTCGACCTCGATCGCCTCGAAGGGACGGACGCTCAACAGTCGGCGAATCCCATCGGCGTTCATTTGCTTCCTTTCCATTCGTCTCGTCTCAATCGTGTGATTCGTTCCCATCTATTGTATCCGCCGTTCGATTTCTTCGAGCATCGCCGTGCGCACCGCGTTTCGATCTTCCTGCCGCAAACGCTCCAGCCATTCCCAGCGACACAGAGCCGTCCATAGATCGCGAGTATTTTCAGAGTCGAGCCGTCGCTCCTGGATCAGCGGGCGCATCTCGGCAAGCAGGGAAACCCAGATGCCGAACGTCTCGTCGAATTCGGTTTCCAGTCGTTGGCGCACTTTTTGGGCGAGCATCGGCGCGGCACCTCCGGTGCCAATCGCCAAGAGGAAATCGCCTCGCCGCACCGTCGCCGGGAGCATGAAATCGCCTGCGGTCGGCTCGCTGGCCGCGTTGACCCATAGGCCGCGCGCTCGGGCATCGGCGACGACCCGCTCGTTCAACTCGACCGGACCAGCTGCGAACACCAGGGAAGCGCCTTGGAGATGATCGGGAGAGTATGCTTCGGTGCGCCATTCGAGCAGTGGATCGCTCGGAGTGGCCGGACGCGGTTCCAGACAGATCAGTCGCACTCGTCCACCGCTGGACACGACGGCCGCCGCCTTGCGTCGCCCCACCGCGCCGCCGCCGATCACCACGGCGAGGCGATCCTTCAGGTTCAGGAGAACGGGAAGCAAGCTGTCTCCTCGCGGATGGGGCGAGACATTACGCTTCCTTGCGCTGTTCGCCGATCTCCGCCAAGCGCTGGCGAACGCACTCGGCATATTCCTCGGACAACTCGATGCCAAGATAACGCCGTCCCAAACGCTTCGCCGCCGCCAAGGTCGTACCGCTACCGGCGAACGGATCGAGGACCAAATCGTCGGGATTGCTCGATACGGCGACGATGCGTTCCAACACGGCCTCCGGCATCTGACACGGATGTCCGGTGCGCTCCTTGAACGTCCCGCACACGCGCGGCACATACCAAGTATCGCTATCCGCCCGAAAGAAGCTCTCGTCCTCTTGTGGGCGGAGTACCCAGGTATCGTCGGGGAGTTTGCCGACCGGATTGGCGCGGCGGTCGGCGTAGGTCGTTTGCCGAGCCGAAGGCACGCGCACCGCCGCGGCGTTAAACGTGTAATGTTTGGGGTCCATCACATAGTACAAAATATGGGCGTGGCTGCGATTGAACTTGCGCTTACAATTGACGCCGAACGTATAGTGCCACACGATCCAGTTGCGCATCGTGAGGCCGAGGGCGTCGAGGCGCACCTTCAACTCGGCGACGTACTCATCGCCGATGGCGACGTAGAACGAGCCGTCGGACTTGAGAACGCGCCGAACCGCCTCCAGCCAAGACGATGTCCAAGCGAGATAATCGGCACGACTCTTGCGATCGTTGTAAACGTCGTATTCGTAACCGATGTTGAAGGGCGGATCGGCGAAGGCCAGCGCCACACTTCCTTCCGGAACTTCGGCAAGCTGACGCAGGCAATCGCCGGTCAAAACTTGGTCCATAATCGCACATCCTCGCTGCGGGGATTCTCACCGAGGCAGATCGTTCCTTCCATTTTACCTTCTGACGCCAAGCCGTCTGCATCCTCCCATTCAATCGAGGGGAAATTCTGATTCGTGGAGAGAAAAGCACGGCAACGCTGGCACAATCCTCATTTACACTCTAAAGTTGAGTGAATCGCACTCCTCGCTCTCCTCCCGCCCTCGGCACAAAGGTTTCGAGGCATTGGCTATGATCGATCGAGTTCTGCTCGGCAAATACCGAATCGTTCGTCGACTCGATCGGGGCGGCCTGTGCGATATTTGGTTGGCTCGACAACTGGACGGCAGCCGCGAGGTCGCGGTCAAGGTTTTGCAAGAGGCGTTCTCCGAGCAAGCCAAACCGCGCGAGTTCCTTCGCCGCGAAATTCACATTCTGTCGCGCTTTCGCAATCCGAACGTCGTCGGTTATTGCGATGCCGCCCCCCACGATCCCAACGGGCCGATCCTCGTGATGGAATACCTCCGAGGACTCGATCTGGGAATGTTGCTGCACCGCGAGGGACGCCTTTTGCCGGAGCGAGCGGGTCGATTGTTAGCGCAGCTGTGCGCGGCTCTCGAAGCGGCCCACCGGGCGGACATCGTCCACTGCGACATCAAGCCGGGCAATCTTATGATCGTCCATCCCGCCACGCCGCAAGAGACACTGAAGTTGATGGACTTCGGCTTGGCTCGCATGAGATCGCTGTTGTACATCGGGGTCGATGAGGTCAACGATTCCTCGCGGAGCGTGGCATCCGGCACGCCGGAGTATCTCGCGCCGGAGCAGGCACTGGGTCGGGAACTCGATGCGCGCGGCGACCTCTACAGCGTCGGCGTGGTATTGTACGAAATGTTGAGCGGACGCCGTCCGTTCGAGCAAGGCAACGCGGACGAATTATTGCGCGCCCACTTGCGACAGGAACCTCCGACGTTCGCCGAGCGCGGCGTCGGAAACATCCCGCCAGAAGTGGAGAGCGTAGTGCGGGCTTGCTTGGCGAAACATCCCGACGATCGCCCCCGCGATGCCGCCGAGTTGCTTGGGCGCTATGAGAAAGCCGTGGGCAAACGTCTCTCGGGGCCGCGCGGCAGCGGATCGAGACTGTTCAACCTTCGTCCGAATATCCCCGCGCCGCCTCCCTCCGATGTGCCTCCGAGCAAGCCGAATACTCCCGTGCCGGCCTCCGACCGGCACGCGCTCCGCCAAGACTTCGAGGCCGACATGCCCGAGGCGATGGCCATGCTCAAAATCAAAGGATTCCTGCACGATCTGGGCAGCTGCGACATTCAATCCGAGCCGGGCCTGATTCGCGTTCGCTTGAGCGATCCAGAGCCGGTCAAGAAAAAGAGCGGGTTGTTCGCCCTGCTCAATCGCGGCGGGCGAAACTCCGGCACGATGCGACTTGCCGTAGTCACCGAAATGACCTTACAGATGGAGCGCCTCGACCCTCGCCAACCCAATCGCCTGCGGATCACGCTCATCGTGCGGACGAGCAACGGCCTCGTGACGCCGGAATGGCGGGCGCGCTGCCAGAAAATCGGCATGGACTTGAAGGCTTATCTGATGGGACGCTGATCGTTTGGCCGCGAGGCGAATGCACTTCGCGTCGCGGCCAAACGCCAGGACACAGCTTACTTCGGCGAAAACGGATGTTTGGCCGTGTCCTTCTTGGCCAAAATCTCGTCAATCTTCGGCTCATGCTTCATGGCGCGTTCGATGGCCAACTTGGTGGCCTCGTAGTTGTACTGGTAGATTTTGGTGTCGTCCTTGGCCAACCAATGGATGAACACGCCGCAGACGATGACCAGTTCTTCGGCCTGCGCCTTGCTGATTACGCCGGAGGCGACGCAGTCCGTAACCGCCTTGGCCACCGCCGCCTGAGCCGGCCCGAACATCTGCACCGCCTGCGGCGCACCCTTGATCGTCACCTTGGTGATGAGGACCGTCGCCGGCTTGCACAGTAGATTCGGCGTCAGCACGGCCAACAGATTCGAGTGCCCTTGCTTTTGATCCGCCAAGGCATTGGCGAACGCTGTGCCGACCGGGCCGTCTTTCGAGCCGATCAACAAGTCGATGTGGGCGATTTCGTTACCATCGCCGACCAGCGCTTCACCGATGAACATGGACATCGTTCGTTCTCCTGAGAAGAGGGATGTTGTCGTGTTTGGTCGATGGGGAAAACTATATGCGATGAAGGGGCTTGTGGCCAAGGAGAAAAGGCGAAAGGGCACGCCGAGAACGGACGAATCCGTCTTGGCGTGCCCTGAACGCCGGACGCGGGGCACATCGCACCGTTGGGCGGTCGGGGTCGAGACCGCGCAGCGCGAGAGGGCCGGCCTGTCGGAGTGTCGGCATTTCTCGGCCTGGCGACGCTTACCGCGTGTTCCGCCCCCGATGAAGCGGAAGCACCCACTGCCGCACGAGGGGTGAGGGGTGGCTGCTTTCATCATCGACCACCGCCCCCGTCGCACTTAAAAAAACCACGGCGATTACCACGGCGAACCGGCAGCGTAAGCTGCCGGGTAAGACACACACCCGGCAGCGTAAGCTGCCGGTTCGCCTTCGCGTTGTACAATAAAGTCTCCATGAGCCAAATCGATTCGCCGCTGTTATCCATGCGAGGGATCGTCAAATCGTTCCCCGGCGTGCGCGCGCTGCGCGGCGTCGATGTCGAGTTGCAGGGCGGCGAAGTCTTGGCCTTGTTGGGCGAAAACGGGGCGGGAAAAAGCACGCTCATCAAGGTTCTGGCCGGCGCGCATCGTCCCGATGCGGGAAGCATTCATCTGTACGGAGAGGAGACGCGATTCGCCAGTCCCCACGACGCGCGACGCGCCGGGATCGCCGTCATCTATCAAGAATTCCAGCTCGTGCCGTCACTCACGGCGGTCGAGAATATCTTTCTCGGACGCGAACCGGCCCGCGCCGGTTTTGTGCGCCGCCGCGAAGAACGCCGCCGTGCCGAAGCACTGTTTGCGCGTATCGGCGTCGGCGTCGATCTAGATGTGCCCTGCCGCGAGTTGACCGTGGCCCAACAGCAGGTCGTCGAGATTGCCCGGGCGCTGGCGCTGGAGGCGCGCCTCGTCGTCATGGACGAGCCGAGTGCCACCCTGACGCCGCAAGAAGTCGAACGTCTGTTCGCCATCATCCGCGAGTTGAGGACAAAAGGCATCGGCATAATCTACATTAGTCATCGCTTGGACGAAGTATTCGCCATCGCCGACCGCGTCATGGTGATGCGCGACGGCGAGGGCATCGACTGTCGGCCCATCGGCGCGATCGGGCGCGACGAATTGATTCGCCTCATGGTCGGTCGGCGCTTGGAGGAAGAGTTTCCCAAGCGAACCGTCGCCCTTGGCCCACCGCGCCTGCGCGTGCGCGGGCTGACGCGCGGGCGCAAGGTGCGCGATGTATCGTTCGAGGTTCGTCGCGGCGAAGTGGTCGGCCTGACCGGACTCGTCGGCGCGGGACGAACGGAAACGGCGCGAGCGATCTTCGGGGCGGATCGTTTGGAATCCGGCACCGTGGAACTCGACGGTCGAAGACTCACCATCCGTTCGCCGCGCGACGCCATTGCGGCAGGCATCGCCCTGCTGACCGAGGACCGTAAGGGACAGGGCTTGGTGCTGGCGCAGTCGGTGCGCGAGAACTTCGCGCTGCCGAACCTGGAGCGTTTTTCGTCGTGGGGATTCGTACACCGCCGCGCCGAACGGGAAGCGTTGACCCATCGCGTCGAGGCGCTCCGCATCCGCTTGGCTAGTTCGGAACAGCCGGTCGGCAATCTATCGGGCGGCAATCAACAAAAAGTCGTCCTGGCCAAATGGCTGGAACGCAATTGCGAGGTGCTGCTGTTCGACGAACCGACGCGCGGCATCGACGTGGGGGCGAAGGTCGAGATCTATCATCTCATCAATGGCTTGGCAGCTGCGGGCAAGGCCATTCTGCTTATCAGCTCGGAACTGCCGGAGGTGCTGGGCATGAGCGACCGCATTCTCGTGATGCACGAGGGCCGTCTCACCGGCGAAATCACCGACGTTCCCAACGCGACGCAGGAAGATATTCTCCGCCTGGCCGTGGGCTGAATGCGTTCACATCCGCACGCCGGTCTTGAGGGCGAGGTAACGATTGACCGCGTCCACCGTCAAACGCTCCGGCACGGTGTCCACCACGAAAGCACCCTGTCGTTCCAGACTGCGCAACAATTCCGCGCGTCCGTGGAGCAGCTCGCGCGCCACCAGGACATCGTACAGTTGCTCGGAATTTTCCGGTCGACGCGCAGCCAACTGTTGCAGCGGCACGTCGGCCACGGCCAAGGTAAGCGGCAAATGGAAGCGGCGCAGCAGCGCCGAGGCGTCGAGATAGTCGCGCGACACCACGTCGTCGAGCAGATCGGTGAACACCATCGTCAGCGCCCGCTTCGGATGCCGGGCGATGAGATGCGCGAACGCCTCTCGATAATTGACGTAACACAACTCCGGTTTGACGCTATACAGCGCTTGCAAGAATCGCGCGTGCTGGGCGCGCCCCTTGGCCGGCGGCAAATAGAGATGAATGGTGTGCGAAAAGACGAGAAGGCCGAGATTGTCCTGAAACGTCTGGCTCACGTGCGTCAACATCAGTACGGCATTGATGGCGTGGTCCAGCTTGGTCAGCGTGCCGACGCGGGCGGCCATGGTGCGGCCAATGTCGAGGCAGAAAATGATGTCTTGACTGTGTTCGCTCTCGAACGCACTGGTGATCGGCTTGTTGCGCCGTGCCGTCGCCTTCCAACTCACATGGCGAAAGTCGTCGTCGCGGGTGTATTCGCGGTAGTGGCTGAACTCGCGTCCGGCCCCCGGCAGGCGTTTGGCCCGATAGCCGCCACTGCGAACCAGCGTCGAGCGCACCAGCGCTTCGTAGCGCCGCACTTCGAGCAGATTGGGATAAACTTGCACATCTTCCGCCGCGGGCAGCATGGCATCGACGCACGCCAAACCCAACGGTCCCCGGCAACGCACGGCCACATCCCCGAATGCGAAGTTGCCGCGTTCGATGGGCAGAAGGCGATACGAACTGCGAAACCAGCCGTCGGCGGGCACGCGCGCCTCCAGCATGGACGGTTCGGCGCGAAAGCTCGGTGGCGGTAGATCGCGGAGCAGCAATCGCACGCTCCGTCGATTGCGATTTTCGACGACTAAAACGATCTCATTCTCGACGCCCAGCGACAACCGCGCCGGACGTTCGCGCCGCACGCGCAGCCGCTCCGCGCGACCCGCGCGCCGAGCCAGCCACGCATCGATCCCCACGAGCAAAAACACTCCGAGGTAAAAGCCAGCCACCAAGCCGCGCAGCGCCGTCAGCCAATTCTCCCCACCCGGCAGCAACAAAAGCCCGTATCCGCCCAACCAGGCCATCAGCCCGGAAGCCAGCAACCAGACCGTTAACCGCGTCGGAACCATAAAACACACGGAAAGTAGGAGATTTCGTCCAGCGTCACGCGCATCGTCTGTTGTAGTTCCATCCCCATCCAGCGGCGAAACGCTTCTCCATTCGACCGCCACATTGCGAGGGAACCACCCTTCTCCGCGGCGCGGCCAATCGAAGACTCGGCCCCCCGCGAATGAATTTTCTTCCATAAATTTGCGAACGATGGGGCTACCTGACACAATTCTTGGAGAGGATGTCGAAGGTACTGCGTCATCTCCGGCCGGTTGCAAACGAGCAGGACGGAGTCGTGGCCGTTCGCTCGTCGGGAGTTTGTTTTTGTCCAATCCAGCGCAATCCGAGCCGAGGTCGCCGCGAAAGATTGGTGGCTGGGGCATCGTGGTCGCGGTGTCGCTCCTTTTGTGCGTTGCCGCCGCCGCGTGGTATTGGCGTTCGCACCGAGAGAACGACTCCGCTCCGCGCCGCGCCCAAGCCTCGAACGATCCGCGGCTGACCTATCGGGGAGAGTACACCAACATTCACCCCGATGCCGCCTACGTCGATAACGATGCTCGATGTGTTCCCTGCCACGCCGACATTTGCGCCTCGTACGGTCGGCATCCCATGGCGCGTTCCTTGACGCCGATGGCCGACCTGGCCGCGATAGAAGACCTGAGTGCCGACCGAGGAAACCCTTTTCATGCTCTGGATTATCGCTTTTCCATCGAGCGCGTTGGCCGCGAAGTGCTGCACCATCTCGACCGCGACGATGCCGAAGGCAAATCTCTCGTGTCGCTGTCGTGGCCGGTCCATTACGCCGTCGGTTCGGGGGCGCGCGGGCGTTCGTACCTGACCGACCGCGACGGCGCGCTCTATCAAACGCCGATCAGCTGGTTCGCACAAAAACAGATATGGGATCTCTCGCCCGGCTTTGGGCCGCCGCTACTCAGCGGGCGGCCGGTCGACGGACAATGCCTTTTCTGTCATGCCAATCGCGCCCATTTCCGCGAGAATACCGTCAATCGTTTCGACGAACCGATCTTCTCCGGCATGGGCATCGGCTGCGAGCGCTGCCACGGCCCGGCCCAGCGGCATGTGGAAACGCGGGACAAGTGGGATATCGTTAATCCGAGAAATCTCGCATCGGCCGAGTTACGCGATTCGGTCTGCGAACAGTGCCACCTCAAAGGCAAGATGCGCGTCCTGCGGCGCGAGCGCAGCACGAACGATTTTCGTCCGGGGTTGCCGCTGTCGGCGTTCTTTCGCGTCTTCGTGGAGAGCGACGGCGAAGGCAAGGCCAAGTCGGTCAGCGAAGCGGAGCAGATGCACGAGAGCCGCTGCTACCAAGCCAGTGTCGACAACAAAGACAAACCGATGGTCTGCATCGCCTGCCACGATCCCCACCGTGCCATCGGTCCCGCCGAGTGCGTCGCCCACTATCGGGCACGCTGTCTGAATTGCCACCAGTCGATTCCATGCGGTCTGCCGGTTGCCGAACGGCATCGGCGACAAGCGGACGACAGCTGCGTCGCCTGCCACATGCCGCGCTTCGGAACCGCCGACATCGTCCACACGGCTGCCACCAACCACCGCATCCCGCGCATCCCCTCGAAGCCAAAACCCGAAGCCCAAGCGAGCCACGAGAACTTGGTTCTAAGACCCTTCCATCCTTATCGTGCCGGCGAGGAAGCAGAAGTGCGGCGCGATTTGGGCGCGGCCTGGGTCGAGCTGATGAAAATAAGCGAAGCCAATCCTCAACTGTATGGGGAATCGGCGGAGGCGCTTCTTGCGGCGGCGGTTCGAGAGCATCCCGGCGACGTGTCGGCGCGCGAGGCGTTGGGCTTCTCGCAGTTCCTGCGCGGGATCGATCTGGCATCGCTGGATAACCTGGAAATGGCGTTGAGTTTCGATCCGCGGCGCGAATGGTCGCTGAACGCGGCGGCGGTGCTGACCTGGAGATTGGGACGCTCGGAAGAGAGCCTGGACTACTGGCAGCGCCTGGTGGCCGACAATCCGTGGCAGCCGACCTACCGCCGCGCCTTGACGGAAATCCTCGTTCAACGGGGCGACCGCGCGGAGGCAAGTCGGCAATGTCAAGCCTGGCTCCGCGTGGACCCGATCAGCGCGGACGCCCGTCGAATGTGGATACGTCTCTTGCTGCGCGACAAACGGCGCGACAAGGCGCGCGAACAACTGCGGCAACTCGAGGCGCTGAAAGCACCGGACCTCGATCGCGTGCGCGCCTGGTTCGACGATGCATCGCCTTGACGGCGTTCATTGGCTCAACATGCGGCGATGAAAGGCGGCTTCTTCCGCGCCTTCCGGTCCAAGTTGCTCGTAATAGCGCAGCAGTTGTTCGTGGGCGCGGCGATAGTGGGCATCGAGAAACAGCGCCGCTTGCAACCAGTGCAGCCCGCGCCGCTTGAGTCCCAACCGCAAGCACACCTCGCCCAATTCGCAACAGAGAGCGGGGTCGGATGGGAGTGCGTCCTTCTCCTTGTTGGTGATGGCGATGAGGCGCATCTGGTCCTTCTCGATACGATCGAGGAGTTCTTGAGATTCGCTGGCTTGCGCTTCGTTCCCCAATCGTTGATAGCATTGGATTAAATGGATACAGGAGACGTGATCGGAAGGGCGCGCGACGATCGCGGCACGAAAGAAGAGTATGGCCTCATCGTAGTGTCCCCGTCCCTCGGCGATGCGTCCGCGAACGTAGGACAACTCGGCGTCGGTGTCGTCGGTCGAAATGCCGTCGAGTAACGATTCCGCCTCCGTCCATTCGTTTTTGTCCACTCGACAACTGGCCAACCCCACGCGCGCCTGACGATTTCCCGCGTCTTGTTCGAGGGCAAGTTCAAACTGTGTCGCAGCTTCGTCGCTGTGGTGCGCTTGTCGCAGTGTTTCCCCCAACAGCAAACGCGCATCGAGCCGCGTCGGATCGAGCTTCAGCGCCTTTTGAAGCGATTCGATCGCCAATTCCAACTTGACAACAAGCGTGTAGTATTTTCCGCAGAGATACTGAGCCTCGACGTTATCGGGTTGGAGTTGCAGCCACCGTTGCAGACATTGCCAAGCCCCATCGAAGCGATAGAGGAACAAGTAAGCGTGCGAGAGCGTTTCGAGAACGAGAGGCGTATATTCGTCCTCTTCGTGGAGGTGAGGAACCAGAAAGCGAAAGACATCTTCCAGCTGTCCCGTCTGAGCGCGGAGCATGTATTCTTCGAGCTGGAGATCGGCAGAGACGCCTTTTTGCAGTTCTCGACACCGATGCAGATGTTCCCAAGCCAGAGAAAACTTTCCCGCCTGCCTCGCGGTTCGACCGATAAGGAGGTGAAGTTGGGCGCTATTCGAGCGGAATCTCAAGGCCGATTCAAACTCTTTCAAAGCGGCTCGATAGCGTTGTTGTTGCAACTCATTCTTGGCTCGACTGAGATGATATTCTCCCAAAAAATAGCTGCCGGCGAGCCACATGCCCAAGCCCACGAGGGCGAGCAAGAACACGATGGCCAGTCCGCGTTGCAGCCGGCGGGAACGAATGAGATTCATCATAAGACAATCGGCGAGAGGCTCGACCGAACGAACCGAAGCGCAAGGGGTCGAGTTGGACTCGTGTCACGAATCGTCGTCGTGAACTCGTTGAGATCGGGGTGATGGCGCTCTCGGCCACCCCATCTCCCCGGTGTGCAGGGGAGATGGGGTCGAAGACAATCCGTTCGACTATTTCGACTTTAGCGGAATGTCGTAGGTCTTCGTGTCCGATTTCACTTCAAGTGTAAGAGGAGTCGTGTTATCCTTGCCGTAATTTTCCGGTACGGGGAGATACTTCGTCTGAAGCTCTCTCAATTCTTGGGCTTTCTCTCCCGCCTGCTTTTTCTCTTCTTCGAGAGATTGTTTGGCATTCTCGGGAATCTTCACCCCAGGCGGGGCTTGAGACATGGCGAATTGTTGCGCGGCAACGGTCAATGCATCGATCCGGGTTTTGATCGACTGCGTTTCCACCGTGACTTTCACGTTCCCGTAGGGAACTTTCTCGACCGTGTATTGACCGTCTTTGATCTCGGCACCAACGCCGGCCCCGCCTTTGCTGGGGACAAACGCGATGCGACCAGCCGGGAGGGGCTGACCGTCAATCGTCACCTTGCCGGTGATGGTTGTCTTGGATCCTCCGCAGCCGACGAGGGTCACAATCAGAGACGCAAACATTCCAAAGGGGAGGAACCGTTGAAGCAAAATCCGTCCGTTCGTTCGCATGAGCAGTTCACCAGGGAAGTAGATGGATTGGCGAAAGCGCCAAATGTCTGGACCGAGCAACACAAAAGCGGGATCCGCTGCAGAATGCTCCCCTGCACTGCGGGGGAGAGGGGCTAAAAGTCTAAACGATTGCCGCTCGCAACTTCGGCGAACGGCAATCGTTTCGAGTAATGGAGAGAACCGAACTATTACAAGATCCTCTTCTCCAGGAGTGGATCGATTCGAGTTACCAATCGGAACCGAGAGGTAGACCGTCTTGGGGGTTGCTGGCGAGATACCAAGTGTATCCGCTAATCCCCTGGTTCACGGTACGCACCGAACCATCGGCCAAACCACATTGAATACCGCTGGCACTCCCGAGCGCGTTGGGTAAACTGGGATAAGTGCTGGCAGCAGTTTGGGGGGTCATACCCGGTGGAGTGAAGGGCGGCGTGCTACCCGTAGCAAAATAGCATGGCCCCTGGCCATAGTAGCCGTTGTAGCGGCTGCACCAATCGTTGCGATAACTGCCCTCGATAGAGAACCCCTCGGTGAAGAGAATCGTATTCGACGTGCCATCTGTGAATGTGGCAGGGAACATCGGTGATCCATTCCAGTTCGTGCTGCCGACGGGGTTGAACCAAGCGAGCGCGTTGTAACGATAACTTGTGAGAGCGTGGTTTCCGGGCTGCCAACTCGGATCGGAGGGAGCAACGTAGGTCTTTACGTTGCGGCTCGCGCCTGCCCATTGAAGCTGCATGGCGAGGTGCCCACCGTTGCCTCCCGTAGCGCCTTGGTTGTACAAGTTCTGCTGCTCGATGTAGGGGAGCAGATTAAAGAAATTCGTGCCTTCCGTCTGGTTGCCTTTCCAGCCACCATACCCAGTGGGTAAAAACTCGCCATAGCCCGGAGGCAGCAGACCGTTGTAAGTACCTGCGATGTTCGCCGTGGCGAGACCCATCTGCTTCAGGTTGTTCTGCGATTGTGCCCGTGCGGCGGCTTCGCGCACCTTTTGAACCGCGGGCAGCAGCAGACCGATAAGAATGGCGATGATGGCGATGACTACCAGCAGTTCGATCAGCGTGAAACCGCGCCAACGCTTCCAAAACACGAGCCTCGGCATTGTAAACTCCTTAAAACTAGGGCAGATGATGGAATTAGTAAAGATGTCGCGGCCGAATTGAGCATTTCGTTTGCGAACGGCACCTTCCGCTTCTATTCTGTAATTTAAGTGCATCTTGGACGAGTTGTCAAGAAGGGTCGACATTAAAATAGGGGATTTTTTCCTCATTTTCCTTAAGATATCGCAAGACAAGACGCGCATTCCCTCTCACGCAAAGCGGGAACGATCCGCGATGGAGAAAACCGGATTGAGTAGGGAAGAACATGGAACTCGACCTCAACGGTGACCTCGGCGAAGGGTGTCCTCACGACGCCGAGTTGATGCCGCTGATTACATCGGCTAATATCGCGTGCGGCTTTCATGCCGGCGACGCGGGCACGGCATACGACGCGCTGATTCTAGCGGCCAAGCACGGCGTGCGGGTCGGAGCGCATCCCGGATTCGCCGACCGCGATCATTTCGGAAGACGAGAGATCGTGCTAACCGAGAAGCAAATCTTCGAGCAGTGCGCGTATCAGATCGGCGCTCTCTCCGGTCTGGCGCGCGCCGTGGGCATTCCGCTGCGCTACGTCAAACCGCACGGAGCGCTGTACCATTTGGCTTGCCGAGACGATGCCTACGCCCGCCCCCTCGTCGAAGCCGCCGCTCTGTTCGATCTCGAGGTCATGGCGTTGCCGGGTTCGCGTCTGGAAGCACGGTGCGCCGGTCGTTGTGCCTTTCTCCGCGAGGGGTTCGCGGATCGACGCTATTTGCCGGATGGATCGCTCGTACCGCGCACACAGCCCGATGCGTTTGTAACGGATGCGGCAGAAGCGGCTCGGCAGGCGGAAGGGCTGCTGCGAGGGCGCGGCATTCAAACCCTGTGCGTTCACGGCGACAATCCCCAAGCCGTGGAGTTCGTTCGCGCGTTGCGGGCGGAGTTGCAACGACGCGGCATTGTCGTGAAGCCGTTCCTCACTCGCCGGGAGACGCCGCCATCGCCACCCTAACCGTCATCCATCCGGGATTGTGGACGCCGATCGTGGATCACGGCCGGCCGCGCACGCGCAGCCTCGGCGTGCCAGTCGGCGGCGCGGCGGATCGTTTCGCCTTAGCGTTGGGAAATGCACTCGTCGGCAATCCACCCGACGACGCCGCGCTCGAAATCAGCTCGAATGGCCCGACCCTGCGGGCAGACGAGAACCTCGCTTGCGTTCTGTACGGCGCTCCATTCGAGATGCGTCTCGGCGACAGGGCATGGGAGGTCGGCAAGACGTTCGCGCTGCCGCGCGGCGAGACTTTGCGTATCGGAGGAACGCCAAGCGGAATGCGCGCGTATCTCTGCGTGCGCGGCGGCTTGCAGACGCCTCTCGTTCTCGGCAGTCGTTCCAGTCTCGAACCGCTGCGAGCCGGAGTGGAATTGCCCTGTAGGGCCGGCAACATCGCCGTTCGCCATTTTCGTTGCGATTTCGCCTGGAACGCCGAGCCGCGTTTGCTCCGCGTCGTGGAGGGAACGCAAGCGGATGGGTTCGCGGTCGCGGAGCTTTACGAACGGACGTTCGCGGTGTCGCCGTCCAGCAATCGCATGGGGCTGCGCTTACGCGGCGACGCCTTGACGGTCCCGCAGCGCGAATGGGAATCGGAGCCGGTCTGTCCCGGCAGCGTGCAGGCGACGCGCGACGGGCAGTGCATCGTCCTGGGCGTCGACGGCCAAACCATCGGCGGCTATCCGAAGATCGCCCAAGTCATCGACGCCGATCTGGACAAACTCGCTCAGTTGCGACCCGGCGACTCTATCCACTTTCAGCGCGTGACCTTGGAAGCCGCCGAGGCGATCCATCGCGCCAAGAGGGAAGAATTACGTCAATGGTTAACGCGCTTGCGGACGGCGGAGGCGTTCGATTCATAAGATGAGAGCGGAGCGCGCGGCAACCGCGGCCTCGCGCTCCGCTCCGCGTCGCGGCTAACCGAAATACGAGTCGCATTTTTAGGACTTTAACGATGGACAAAGTGTTAATCGCGCCAGCGCCTCTGGCCGGCATCGATGCCGGTTTCGTGCATGTGCTGCGCGACGCCGGTTTTGAACTGGTTTATCCCAATCGTGGAGGACAATTGTCCGAAGACGAGCTGCTGACGTTCCTCGGCGGGGTGAAGGCTGCCGTGGCCGGTTCGGAGCCGTATACCGCGAAGGTTCTTGAGGCGCATCCGCAGCTGCGCGTGGTGGCGCGCGCTGGGGTCGGATACGATGCGGTCGATGTGGACGCCGCCACTCGGCTGGGCATGGCCGTCACCATCGCGCCGGGAACCAACGAGGGTTCGGTGGCGGAACATACCTTCTGTCTGATGCTCGCCTTGGCCAAGCGATTGGTTCCGCAGCATCTCGGAGTCAAGGCCGGCGGTTGGCCGCGCGGTGCCAATTTGCCGTTGCGCGGGCGGACGCTCGGCATCGCTGGACTCGGACGCATCGGCAAAGCAGTCGCCATTCGAGGCCACGCTTTCGGAATGAAGCTTCTAGCCTACGATCCCGTCCCCGACGCTGCTTTCGCCGCAAGCCATCACGTCACCCTCGTGCCGTTCGAGCGCTTGGCCGCGGAATCCGACTATCTGACGCTGCATCTACCCGCCACCAAGGATTCGCGCCATCTCATCGATCGACGAACCCTTAGCCTGATGAAGCCGACGGCGTATCTCATCAACACCGCGCGCGGCGCGGTCATTCACGAACCCGATCTGCTCGATGCCCTGCGGAACAAACGGATCGCCGGAGCGGGGTTGGACGTGTTCGAGGAAGAGCCGCCGGGCAAACATCCCCTGTTCGAGTTGGACAATGTGGTGCTGACGCCTCACGCCGCCGGCGTGGACGTACAATCGCGCGACGACATGGCCTTGTCGGCAGCGCAAGCCATCGTCTCCCTCTCGCGCGGCGAATGGCCCGCCGAGAAGGTGGTCAACCCAGAGGTACGAGCGGACTTTCGATGGTGAGACGAGGTTGGCCGCGACGCGGAGCGGAGCGCGTTGACACGCTCCGCTCCGCGTCGTGGCTAATCGGAGGAATTTTCGATTTCGTTTCGAGTCAGCGGATAGTCGATAATGGGGATACCCAAACGAGGTAACTCCTGCAAGCGACGCCAGCCGCGCGTGACGCGCGCCTCCTCGGCGGCGACGAAGGCGGGGTCCATCGCTTCCTTGGCAAACATGCCTTCGCAGCGAATCGGCTCGAAGGCGGGATCGACGATGTATTGTCCCAACGCCGGATTGCAGCGGAGATGTCGTTCCGGCAATCGGTGCAATTGTTCGGGCGGTACTTCGCCGAGTACATAGCGCAGATAGAGATCGGACTCGGTAATCTCGCCGACTTCTCGACCGCAGACCTCGCACAGATAGCCCCGTTCGCAGCGTGCCATGTCATCCCCGTTCGCGCTTGCGGACAAGATCGGTCCAGGAAAGTGCTATCCGGACGAGAGCCGTTCGTACTGCTTTTGAAAGTGCGTCAGGGCTTCATCGGGATTGAGATTGAACACGGCTTTGCCGGCGGTGTGCCATCGGCCATCGTGAAAGAAGAACACTGCCGAGGCGTTGCGGAGATTGGCCACGGCGGGCAGCCCTTCCATGTCTCCGCCCTCGACCGCTTCGAATCGTATGGTGATGCCGACGAGAGCCGCCAATTGACCGCTCGATCGTTCCCGCGCGAACTCGACGCTCGCCCCCCATTCGATGTCTTTCCAAAGCAGACCGCGTGGTTTCCCGGTGGCCGACGCCGACTGGAAGAATTGCAGTTCCAAGCGCTCGCGCTGAAACGAAAAGAGACGGCGCGCTCGTTCGGGTCGTGGTCCGCGACGAAAGCGACGCCAGAACGCCAACCAGTCCCACTTCATGCCTTATCTCCCCGAGGCAGGTCTCGAATGCCGATCCTATCTATTGTAGACAAGCGCGTCCGAAAAAGCCTTCGGCGAGCGGCCCGCATGTGCGATCCGCTCGCCGAAAGAGGGAGAGAGCCGTGAACCGAGAGAGTTAGTTGCAGCAGGGCGTGCAGCAGCTGACGACCGGCACGCACACTTTAACCTTCTTCGGAACCATCTGGTACGAGCAGACGTTCACCTGAATCTTCTTCTGCACCGGCACGCAATCGACGACCGTGACCTTGCGCTTTTCTTCCTTGCGCACCATCTCGCATACCTGCACGTCGTAGGTCTTGACCACCGGCTTCGACACGACTTCATTGACCATCACGTCTTCCGTTTTCGTCGTCATGTGGCAGACCGGAACGTCGATCGTCTTCTGCACTTGCTTCATCGTGCAGATGCGGCGCGTGACGGTCTTCTCCACCGGCTTGTAGGTGCAGACGTTGACGGTGTATTTCTTCACGACCGTTTCGGGGACGCAGCGCGTCACCGTGCGATTGACGACTTCCGTGTACGGCATCATGCGGCAAACCGTGACGCCGCAGGGGTTGCAGCAAGACGGCGCGGTCTGCACCATCGTCGGCTTGCAGACGGTGATCTGACACGGCACGACCGTCGTGACCGGCTTCATCACGCACATCGTGCAAGTCCGCTCTTCGGGCCTGAATTCGGGAACCATGACCACGATCTTTTCCATCACGTCCTTGTATTCCGGCACGCACTGGATGATGGTGCGTTTCTCCATCACCGTCATCGGCACGCAGATCGTTCGCTGCACTTTCTTGGGCACATACGAGCATTCGTACACGGTGCATTGACGTTTCTCGATCCTCATTGTCGGCACGCAAACGACGCAAATCTGCTCGACTTCGCGCGTCTTGCGTTCCATGACCGTGACCATGCGGTCTTCAACCTTCGTCACTGGAACACACTCGTACACGGTTTGTTCCATCTCTTGATACGAAACTTGTTGCGTCGGGCCGCACGGCGTGCAGCAGCCGCGATTCTTCTTCGCCGCCTGAGCTGCCGTCCCGAACTGGAAAACAAGCGCCAACGCCGCCATCCCAACCATCAATCGTTTCATGGTGTCCCCTTCATCTGGAGTCTTCGGAAGAATAGGAAATCTGGGCATGTTGGGATGCCCAACTAAGAGATTAGTCGCTCGCTTGAAAAAAGCAAGGATAAACCGCTCAACGCAGCGATTTTCACGAAAACTCCTAATGCAAACGAAATGCCAATTCGACAATCTGGGTAATTTGCAAGGAGTGCGGAAAAAGACGACGATTTGACGACGATTATGGAACAGTTCGCGCAGTTTCTTGCGCGGCGCGAGGAACTCCACGGCGCGCAATCTGGATTAGGCCGCGCGGCGCGTGGCTTCGGCACGCGGTTGCAGTACCCCATCGAGATAGCGGAAGAGTTCGTCGGCGAAACGGGGTGCGTTGAAGCGCAAGGCTTGACGGCGGGCGACCGTCGGTGAGAACAGCGAGCGGCGCTTCTCGAAATCGACCAGGGTTTCCGCCAACGCCTCGACGGTCTGTTCGTGGAACCACATTCCCGTCGGCTCGCGGCGTCGTTCGGGCGGAACGACGGTCTCGGTCGCGCCGCCTCGACCGTAGGCGAGGACCGGCGCTCCGCACGCTTGGGCCTCGACGGGAACGATGCCAAAGTCTTCCTCGCCCGGAAACAGCAGGGCGCGGCAACGGCGTAGGTGATCGCGGATGACGGCGTTGGGCTGCCAGCCGAGAAAGTGAATCGTCGGCCCGGCCAACGCGCGAAGGCGTGCCTCATCTTGTCCGTTGCCGATCAGCAACAGTGGACGCCGCAGGGCGTTGCAGGCCTCAATGGCCAGGTCGATCCGCTTGTACGGCGCGAACGCCGACACCACGAGATAAAAATCTTCTCGCGGCAGGGCGACGGGGTGATAATAGTCGGTATCGACCGGCGGATAGATGACCGTGCTATCGCGGCCATAACACTCGGCGATGCGCTGCCGCACCGTCTCGCTGATGGCCACGAAATGCGAGACGTTGGCGGCGGTGCGTCGATCCCATTCGCGCAGCCAACCGAGGAAGCGCTCCAACAGCTGCGCCTTGATGCCACCCATTCGCCCCGAACCGAAGTAGGAATCCTTCATGTGCCAGGCGTAGCGCATGGGCGTGAAACAGTAGCACACATGGGGAACGGGCGAACGGCGTTGGGGCATGGCTTTGGCAACGCAGTGGCTGAAGCTGACCACGAGATCGCAAGGGGGAAGACGCCAGCTGGTGGCGGCGGCGGGCATCAACGGCAACAAATAGCGATAGTAGCGATGATTCTCAGGCAGTAAATTGAGGAAGCTGGCGCGCGGTTGCAGTCGTTCGATGGCATCGCTGACGCTTCCTCGCCGATGCAGCAGTGCGAACAACTCGGCTCGAGGCCAACGGCGACACAACACTTCCAGGCATTTCTCGCCGCCGCGCATGCCGGTCAACCAATCGTGAACCAGCACAACCCGAGGTTCGCGTTCGCCACGCGCATCCATGCGCTACTCCTCGATAAAGGCGATCAAACCCCACCCCTGAGCGGGGGGCGTAAGCCCCCTGAGTTCCTCGCATCTCAGGGGGCTTACGCCCCCCGCTCAGGGGACTTGTCCGCTCGTCCTAAGTAGACCGAAAACCGTGCCTCGCCGTCAACCCGAGTCCGCCGCTGGTCGCCTTCCGGCCATCTTGGACGCGGCGCGACCAGCCCCCAGCCCGTTCGCTGCTCTTCTCCTCGCTCCCCTCAGCGAATAGAATAGCCTTAGATTCAAGCATTTGTGGTGTTCCGCCAGGGGTTGGCACAACCCTTGCAGTAGGGGTTCTCCACCGCAAACGGAACTCTCGCGGCGAACCGTGGTTTCATCTCATGCGTAGCCTGAAATGAAGACGGTTGGCGAACGAAACTCCTGCACGGAAACTCTATGGCTCGGCCTTTTACCGTTGTGAAAGTCTTCTTCCGCCTTCTGATCGCTGTTTGTCTCATCGGAGGGATTGCGGGCGGGGGCTTTCTCTGGATGAAGTATCGGCCGGTTCACGCCAACGAATCCACCTCGACCAATGTCACCCTGCCGCGCATCGACTGGGATCCGCGTCTGCCCGATGTGCTGCGTCTGCCCAGCGACTATGCGAAATCCCTCAAAGTAAGGACGGCGTACGTTCGACCCGCTCCACCGCCGGAGCCATTGCGGCTGCGTGGTTCCTTGATGTTCGATGTCAACCGACTAGCCCGCGTCGGTTGCCTTTTCCCCGGTCAGGTCATCTCGTTGGGCAAGGCCGATAAAAGCAAGCGACGACGACTCGCCCACCTTGCCCCCGCATCTCTCGTCGAGAAGCAGACCGACGATCCCGATACGCTTCGTCCCGGCGATTTCGTTCGCAAGGGGCAGCTGTTGGCCGTGGTCTGGAGCCAAACCGTCGGCGACAAAAAGAGCGATCTCGTCGATGCACTCTCGAAATTGGACACCGACAAGCGCGTGCTGGATCGTTTGCTCGCTATCGGCAACAAAGTGATAAAAGAGAACGACATCGAAAACGCTCGCCAGGCCGTCTTTCTCGATCAGAACGCTGTGGAGCGCGCCAAGCGCACCCTGGAATCGTGGCATCTAACCGCAGACGAAATCGAGTCCGTCTACAAAGAAGCGCAGCGCATCCAAGAACGCCATCGCGACAAACGCTCGTCCCCCGATTCGTCCCTACTCGTCCCCAGCGCCGATCCCCAGGCCCTGCATTGGGCCGAGACGGCGATTCGCGCGCCCCTCGACGGCGTTCTCCTCGAAAAGAACGTCAACATCGGCGATCTGGTGGATAGCACCACGAATCTTTTTAAGATCGTCGATCTCTCGAATCTGCAAATCATGGCCGACGCCTACGAAGAAGACCTCGCCGCGCTGCGCCGTCTGAAACCGGAGCAGTTGCGCTGGAAGATTCATCTCACCGGCTCGGGCGATTCCAAGCCGATCGCCGGTGAAATCGAGCGCATCGTGCCGATCGTCGATCCGACGCAGCACACCGGCCTCGTCACCGGTTGGATACCCAACGACGGCGGCGACCGGCTGATCGGCGAGTTCATCACGGCCGCGGTCGATCTCCCGTCTGATCCCACGCTGGTGGCCATCCCGGCAACGGCGTTGATCGAAGAGGGCGACTCGGCGATGGTGTTGGCGGCGGTCGACGATTCGAGACTGGCTTTCGCCCCGCGCAAAGTCGCCGTCGTGCAGCGCGGCCGCGAGACCGTCCTCATCCGCGCCCAACCCAACCAAGCCGAGCAACGACGCGGCGCACAACCCCTACGCGACGGCGAAGAAGTCGTCACCATCGGCAATCTCCAGCTGGCCGCCGAACTGGCGAATTTCAAGGCATCGCCGTCGAGCAGACAGTAGCCAGTAGACAGTAGATCGTGACGATTACCCACGATCCATCGCCTACACCCTACCGCCTGCGAAGTGATACCTAACATGGTTAAAAAACTTATAGCTTGGGCGGTCAATACTCCTCTAATTGTGATTCTGTTGATGTTCGGATTGGCGGGGTTCGGGGGGTATGCCTTTTTCAAGGTCAATGTCGAAGCCTATCCCGATCCGGCTCCGGCCATCGTCGAGGTCATCGCGCAGTATCCGGGAGCTTCCGCCGAGGAAATCGAACGGCAAGTGACGATCCCGCTAGAAGTGACACTGGCCGGTATGCCCGGACTGAAATACACGCGCAGTAAATCGCTATTCGGTCTGGCCCATCTGCGCAATCAGTTCGATTACGGCATCGAGTACGAGAGAGCCAAGCAAGAAGTCATCAATCGCCTGCAGTTCACCGAATCGCTGCCGCCGGGCGTGTTGCCCACGCTGTCGCCGCAAAGTCCGACCGGCGAAATCCTCCGCTACACGCTAACGGGGCCGAAGGATGACTCCGGCCACGACATTTACTCGCTCAACGACTTGAAGGCGCTGCAAGATTGGACTCTTGAGCGCATCTTCAAGCGCGTGCCGCGCATCATCGACGTATCCAGTAGCGGCGGCACCGTGAAGCGCTATGAGATTCGCCCCGACCCGGATCGCCTGCGCCGCTACGGAATCAGTCTGACGCAGTTGCAGAACGCCTTGGCCAGCGCCAACGCCAATGTCGGCGGCGAACACATTAAGCTGGGTTCCAATCTGCTCAACGTGCGCGGCGTTGGGTTAATCGGTGGCGGACAAGATCCCATGCAAGCGCCGGAAGTGCATAACACGCGCGATCCGCGCGTGGCCTTGGAGTATCTGCGCCGCGAAGACGAACGCCGCATTCGTTCGCTCCGTCAAATCACCATCGCGTCGATCAACAATCACCCCATCCGCGTCGAGGACGTGGTCGAAGGCGGCCCGCTGAGCTACGGCAGTGAAATAGGGCATCTCGGCGTCGTGGTCTCGCATCAGACGCGCCAGGGCCGCGTCATGTACAGCGAACCCCGAAAGGACGCCAACGGCCGCTCCGTCCGCGACGCCGAAGGCCGCGTCGTTTGGAATTATGAACCGGAGAAAGTGCAAAGCGTGATCCTCTTGCGCAAGGGTGAGGATTCGCTACCCGCTCTGCACGATGTGGATATCAAAATCAAGGAGTTGAACAACGAATCCGGCCGCATGTTGCCCGGCGTCAAAATCGATACGTACTACGACCGTTCCGACCTTATTCACGTCACCACCGAGACGGTGCAGGAGAATCTGCTCCTGGGCATGGGGCTAGTCACGGTCATTTTGTTCATGTTTCTCAGCAATGTCCGCAGCGCGCTGATCGTGGCCATCAACATTCCGCTGGCGCTGTTATTCGCTTTTTCGATGCTGTTCATGCGTGGCAAGTCGGCGAACCTCCTGTCCATCGGCGCGGTCGATTTCGGCATCATCGTCGATTCGTCGGTCATCATGGTGGAAAACATTTATCGCCATTTAAGCTCGGGTGAGTACGCCGAACTACCGCTCAAGGATCGCATCATCCGCGCCAGCAGCGAAGTGCAAAAGAGTTTGTTCTTCTCGACGCTTATCATGGTGTGTGCCTTTCTGCCTTTGTTCACCATGCGCGGTCCGGAAGGACAGATATTCGGCCCCATGGCCGACACCTACGCCTTCGCCCTCGGTGGCGCGCTGTTCCTCGCCCTCACGCTGGCTCCCGTTCTGTGCCTACTGTTTTTCAAGAGACTCGAACCCGTGCCGGACAATTTCCTCGTTCGCGTCCTGAAGTCGCGCTATTTGAACCAGCTGCGTTTGTGCCTGAAATATCGTTGGGTAACGTTGGGCGTTATGGGCAGCTTGATTGTGTTCACCGTATTCCTGTTGCCGTTGTTGGGCCGCGAGTTTATGCCGGAGTTGGAAGAAGGCAACTTGTGGATTCGCGCCACTTATCCCATGAACGTCAATCTCGACGCTGTTTCAGAACAGACGGATCGCGCGCAGCGCATCATGCAGCGATATCCGGAAACCCAAGCCATCATGGCGCAGATCGGCCGACCGGACGACGGCACCGACCCGACCGGCTTCTACAACGTCGAGTTCTTCGTACCGCTGAAGCCGCGCGGCGAGTGGCCGACCCTCAAATCGGAAACGAGTTGGCTCAGCCACTTCCGCGACAACCGACCCCGGACCAAGCCGGAGTTGGTGCGCGAGATGCGAGACGAACTGAATCAAAAGATTGTCGGCGTCGATTGGAACTTCTCGCAGAACATCCGCGACAACGTCATGGAGTCACTGTCCGGAGTCAAGGGCGATAACTCGGTAAAGATCATCGGCCCCGATCTCGACGAACTGGAGAAGTTGGCCGACCGATTGCAGGTCATCTTGAAAGAGGTTCCGGGCGTCGAGGACGTGGGCGTTTTCCGCGTGAAAGGACAGCCAAACCTGGAGTTTCCCATCGACCGCGACAAATGCCAGACCTACGGCACGAGCGACAATGACGTACTATCCGTCATCCGCACGGCGGTGGGCGGCCAACCCGTATCGACGATGATCGAAGGGGAGAAGAAATTCGACATCACCCTGCGTTGGCCGGAGGCGCTGCGAACCAGCGAGAAAGCGATTCTGAAAATCCCCGTGGACATCTCCAACAATCAGACTTCGGGCTTCGTTTCCAGCGTGGTGCCGACGCGGATCACCGGCGGCAGCACGGGGCTTTCAACGCTCGGTACCAGCGCGAATCTACCATCGCTCCACGGCAGCATGTGGAACGGCACGCTCAACTATCTCGCGTCCAATCCGCAGCGCCCACTGCGCGATTTCGTAACGCCACTCGATTCTCAAGGACGGCCCGATCCCACCGGCCATTTCATCCGCGCCGGCGCTTCGACCATTTATCGCGAGCAGGGCGAACGCCTGATCGCCGTCAAGTTCAGCGTCCGCAATCGCGATCTCGCCGGCGCGGTCGACGAGGCGCAGCGCAAATCCGCCGATCTGTTTCAGGGCGCGTATCGCGCGGTCTGGAGCGGCGAGTTCGAGGAGATGCAAGAAGCGGAGGGGAGGCTGATGTACATTATTCCTCTGTCTCTCTTCTTTATCTTCTTGCTCCTTTATTTGGCCTTCCACTCGTTTCTCGATGCCTTCGTGGTGCTGTCGAACGTGCTGGATCTATCGATGGGCGGCATCTGGGCGCTGCTGCTCACAGGTACGCACTTCAGCATCTCGGCGGCGGTTGGTTTCATCTCGTTGTTCGGCGTGGCCATCATGGACGGCTTATTGATGATCTCGTACTTCAATCAGCTGCGCGCCCAAGGACTGCCGTTGGACGATGCCATCATGCAGGGTGCTGAAAAACGGGTGCGCCCCGTGATGATGACGGCGTTGACGGCGATTCTCGGACTCTTGCCGGCGGCTCTGTCCACGCGCATCGGCGCGCAAACACAACAGCCGCTGGCCATCGTTGTCGTCGGCGGCATGATTACCACTCTGTTTCTGACGCGCTACCTGATGCCCATCTTGTACAGCCTCTACGGCCATCGCGAACCCCCCGCCGGATCGGACAGCATGGCCCATTAGGACGCTTATCCCAAACGGACGCCGGTTAGCCGCGACCCGAAGGGGAGCGCGATGGACGCCGACCGAATCGCTCGGACTCCTTGAGTGCGACCGAAAGACAGCGTAGGATAGTAATGGGGATTGCTCGATACGATTTCGCATCTCATTCCGTCCGAGGCTCCGCGCATGAAGGCTCTCATCAGTGATATTCACAGCAACCTCGAAGCGTTGCAGGCCGTTCTCGCCGACATCGCTCAGCATTCGGTGGAGGCAATCTATTGCTTGGGAGACGTGATTGGCTATGGCCCCAATCCGCGCGAGTGTCTCGATCGCATCATGGAGTGCGACATCGTGCTGCTGGGCAATCACGATCAAGCCGTCTTGTTCGATCCGATGAACTTCAATCCGGTGGCCGAGCGCGCGACGATGTGGACGCGCAGCCAGCTGGATCGGCCTCTACCCACTCGTGCCGCCGCCGATAGCCGCTGGGAGTATCTCTCCGAAAGGCCCATGAAACACCGCGAGGGCGATATTCTGCTCGTTCACGGTTCGCCGCGCAATCCGCTCAACGAATACATCTTCCCCGAAGATATTTATCACGAGACGAAGATGCGATCGATCTTTGCCCAAGTGCCTCGCTATCAGTTTCAAGGACACACGCACATACCGGGAATTTTCACCGAGTCGCTCGAGTTTTTCAGCCCCGACGAGATCGAATACGAATACCAATTGGATGGCCGCAAGACGCTTTGCAACGTCGGATCGGTCGGCCAACCCCGCGACACCGACAACCGAGCCTGCTACGTCTTGCTCGACGGCAACACCATTCGCTTCCGCCGCGTCGAATACGATCTGGAGACGACCATCGCTAAAATCCGCGAGATCGACGAACTCGACAACTTTCTCGGCGAACGCCTCCGCGGCGGTCGTTAAGTCGGATAGGAAAAGAGAGATCGATTGGCGCGCGGGCCGTTCGCCGTTTGAAACACTTCCAGCTGTTCCTCGGCACGGCTGAGTAGACCCTTGACCGAATGCACTTCTTCGGTGTAGCTGGCAACGCCGAAATGTACCTGAAGCGGACCCGATCCAGCACGTCCTTCGGCGGGCTGCTCTAATAGAGGGCGCAGACGACGACAGCATCCGGCCGCGCCGTCGGCGGAGGTGTGCGGCAACAGGAGCATGAAACCCTGCAAGCCGTACTGACCAGCCACATCGCAGCGACGTTTGACGCAGCTGAGCCGTTCGACGACCGCCCGCGACGCCTCATTCGCTTCCTCGTCCGAACCGAGCGACGCTGCCTCCGCCTCCACTTCGCCGAGAATCACCGACAGCGGCTCACCGTACCGCTTGGCTCGATTGACCTCCTCTTCGAGTCGTTCCAGCATGTAGCGTTGCGTGTACCAACGGGCGCGTCCTTCTCCGGGCACGGCTTCCCACAAGAGGTTTACCAATCGGCCAACCTGTCGCCGGGCATCTTCCAAGGCTTCACCGGTCTGCTGCCCACGCCGTTGGACCTCGCCAAACTCGAACGCCTGCCGCAGTGTCGCCGCCAACACCGGAGCGTGAGTCAGTGCCAACTCTGCGGGAAGCCAATAGTTCGCTCCGCCGCGCAACGCTTCGGCCACGGTCTCGGCATCGTGGGCCACGAAAACGACGGCGGTTTGCCGTTGGACGGAGAGCCACTCCACCCCTTCGCCCTCGCTGGGATACAAGCTGCCGTCCAACAGCAGAACCTCGCACGGATCGAGTTGCAACCAGAATCGCGCCCGTTCCAGGCTGTCCGCCTCGACGACCTCCCAAGCGCGCAACGCCTCATGCTGAAAAAGGGAACGATATTCGATCCGAGCGGATTCCGACGCCGCAATCAGGACGCGCCGGCGTTGAATGGATTCCGACATGCGAAGTATCCCCCTCGGTTTCGCTTTCGGGTTGAGAGACAAACCCACTGTAAGCGAGAGGAGGGGGCAAGAGAAAGATGCCATGACGGCCTGCGCCGTTTTTCCATTTTCTCGAAACTGCGCAGGCGACAGATGCGGCACGATCGTCGAAAGCGGCAATTGCGGAGCGGGCCTGGCACTTTGGCGAACGCGAAGATTTACTCGCCGCTTGCGCGGAAGGAAGGCGATGCGTGGATTGCGCACATGTTGGTTAGCCGCGACGCGCAGCGGAGCGCGTTGTCGCTCGCTCCGCTGCGCGTCGCGGCTTACCAAGCCCCTGGCCCGGATTGCTCACCGCGCAGCCAACGAGATCGAGACGCGAAAAAGCACGAACGGGTAATCGAGCTTTCCCCGTGGTGCGATCTGTGGGCGAATATTGGCAGAGAGAAGGAAGTCCATCGACCCGGACGAATTCTCATTCAAACGTCGGAGGAACGACCGCGTCGTGGAAACGACCGAGCAAGCGTTGCAAATCTTCGTGGTCTTCTTCCGACATCTTGCCGAGGAGATCGCAAATGCCGCCGATTCGATTCGATTGATAGTCCTGAAAGGCGGAGATGCCGTCCGCCGTCAACGCCACGTCGATCTTGCGTTTGTCGTGGGGATTGATGCGGCAAGTGATGAGCGGATGTTCGCGCGTCTCGAGCGAGCGGATGATGCGCGACATCTGCGCGGGAAGCACGCCCAGCTGACGTTGGATGTCGCCGACGATAAGTGACTCGCGGCGTTGCAACAACGACAGGGCCAGAAACTCGATTTCCTTCAGATCACCGCCTCGGCGGCGACCGCGCGGCGACAGGAGACAGAATTGCGCGACGAGGTCGAAAATCTGCTGTGCCAGTTCTTGTAAGCGAATTTCGCTGCCGGTGGCGACCATAATACCCTTCTCCCCCCGCTGTCGAAGCCGCGCCGTCGTTGTCAACGCATATCGATAGGTACATATTAACGATAGCCTCAATGACAGCGGTATGTCAACGCGAGAAGATGCGGGGTTTCGGTGGAATAGGGAGTATGCGACGCTTCGCGCCGAAACTGCGGATTGTGCCGGCTCTATCGAGAAAAGACGGGGTTCATCTCGAAAAGAGCCTTTCCCATATCTCTTCGACATAGGTGCGCCAGAGCGCGACATTGAGAGCCAACAGAGCCAGAAGCAGGAGCAGGATGCCGGGGCGATCGACCACGACCGACCACCCGGCTCGAAACAGGCGTTGGCCCAGGGATCGGCGACGCATGGCTCGAAGCTCTTGGCGCAGGAAATCGCGGTGCGCCGTCAAGAGTTTGACACCGTTCTGCCAATCGCGGCTGAGTGCCTCGCGCTGTTGCGGGGAAAAGCTCTGGAAGACCTTGACGGTGTCCACCTGGGTGAGCGCCAACAAGAGGTAGCCGGGTTGTCCCGCCTCGCCCAACAACGGCGGGAAGCCGCGCAACACCAACTTGAGTTCGTCGAGAAGGCGAATCAAATCCGGCCCATCTTGCGAACGACTGAGGCGACGCTTCGGCGAACGAACGTACTTACCGAGGCCGTTCCACAATTGCTGAAGCCGACGGGTGTGCCCGATGCGTTGATAGAGCATCCGTTTGGTGGCGATGTTGCGACGCGCGGGGCCGGACTGAGCCGCCTCCACTACCGGATCGACCGGCTCCTGCGGTTCGGCGGGAGCTGCGACGGAGACGACGGGCAGAGCGGCTGGCGGCGGCATGTCGTAGGGCAGCGGCGGCAAGGGCGGCAGCGGCGGCGGGAGGCGCGGCAGAGGAGGAGGACCGAGCGGAATCGCCAACGGAGGAGGGCCGCTCGGAATCGCCGGTGCGGGTTTCTCGTTCAGCCAATCGACAGATGGGGGATTGGACAACCATTGGATCGGCTCCGCCTGCGACACCGAAGCAACCGCCGTCGCCGTCTCGACCTCGGCAACCATGACTCCGAGTTCGACATCGTAGGTTTTCTTGGCGGCAGGTTCGGTTAGGCACACGAATGCCTGCGCCAAACGGTTCATCGCCTCCGTGGCCTGCTCTGGGTGCGTCATCTGATAGCGACGGACGGTGTCCAAGCGGTCGTGGACGCGCTGCTCGATCAGTTCCGCGTCGTCCTCGCCGACATGCAGGCCGAGCAAGCGGTAATGATCGGGCGGCCACGCTCCCGGAGGTAGTCCTAACCAGGTACAAATCTGATCGTGATCCATGGCTCCCACCCGCCCCCATCGGAATCGCGGGGGTTAAGATTCATTCACAAATCGTACCGTATCCCGCCCTCATTTGCAAAGGGTTCCTGTCGGCGCGATGGATTCTTCTTTCTCACGCGGCAGGAAAACCGAGGAATCGGCAAGTCGATGGCGACTCAAGGCGACAAGCGTTCCAAGTGCCAATCGTGGTTTTCGGTTCGACGATAGCGAAGACGATCGTGTAAGCGATCGGGTCGCCCCTGCCAGAATTCGAGACACAAGGGACACAGCCGATAGCCACCCCAGTGCGGCGGGCACGGTGTCTCGCCGTCGGGAAAGCGCTGCATGAGCGCTCGCACTCGTTCCTCCAAAAACTCCCGACTGGGGATGACTTCGCTTTGCCGCGATGCCCACGCGCTCAGCCGGCTGCCCAAAGGCCGACTGCGAAAATAAGCGTCCGAGACCGCTTCGGGCATTCGTTCCACGGTGCCCTCGATGCGAATCTGTCGCTGCAATTCGGGCCAGAAGAAGAGCAGAGCCGCGCGAGGGTTCTCAGCGATCTCGCGGCCTTTGCGACTATCGTAGTTGGAAAAAAACGTGAACCCGCTCGCGTCGAATGCCTTGAGCAACACCACGCGCGCCGACGGTTGCCCATCCGCCGCCGCGGTAGCCAGGGTCATGGCATTCGGTTCCGGCAACTGGCTCGCCAGCGCTTGCTGAAACCATTTCTCGAACTGGCGGATCGGATCGGCGTGAGCGTCCGCCTCCGACAAGCCACCCCAAGCATACTCTTTACGCATATCGGCGATCTGCATTGTCTCCTCACCTCCTTACCCGCCATCGCATGGACGCCCTCGTATTATGGTAGCAACGATTCGCTCGAACGGACGGCGAGGTTGCCACAAAACATCCATAGGCCGTCCGCCCGTCAAATCGGAGGTAATCGCATGGCTCGCATCGTCTCGCTTATCGCCAGTGCCACGGAGATCGTATGCGCGCTGGGGTTCGAGGATCAACTCGTCGGTCGTTCGCACGAATGCGATTATCCCGCCTCGGTGCAACGCCTGCCCGTCTGCACGCAGCCGAAGTTCGATCCCGACGGCACCAGCTATGAAATCGACCAGCGCGTCAAGGCCATCGTGCAAGAAGGCTTGTCCGTCTACCGCGTGGACGGCGAGAAACTGCGCGACTTGGAGCCGGACGTTATCGTCACGCAAGCGCACTGTGAAGTGTGCGCCGTCAGCCTGCGCGAAGTGGAGCGCGCCGTGTGTGCTTGGCTGCGAACTTGTCCGCGCTTGGTCGCGCTGACACCCAACGCATTGGCCGACATTTGGTCGAGCATCGAACAGGTCGCCTCGGCTCTGCAAGCACCCGAACGCGGCGAACGAACGATCCAGCACTTGCGCGCGCGCAGGAACGCCATTGCCGAACGGACGCGCGCTCTGCCGGACTGGCCCACCGTCGCGTTTATCGAATGGATCGATCCGCTGATGGCCGGGGGCAATTGGATGCCCGAACTGATCGAAATGGCCGGCGGCGTGAACCTGTTCGGAGTCGCCGGCGCGCATTCGCCTTGGATGACTTGGGACGAGTTGTGCGAGGCCGATCCCGATGTTCTTCTCGTCGCGCCGTGCGGCTTCGACCTCGAGCGCACGCGGCGCGAGATGCCCGCACTATGGAGCAAGCCCGAATGGCCGAGCTTGAGCGCCGTGCGCGCGGGTCGAGTCTTCCTGGCCGACGGCAATCAATACTTCAATCGTCCAGGCCCGCGAATCGTCGAATCGTTGGAGATTCTCGCCGAGATATTGCATCCCGAAGCCTTCGCCTTCGGACACTATGGCAAGGGCTGGCAGCGAGCGCTTCAACCCGTTGCGACTGAGGCCAGAAAGACATAAGTTGATTCCAAGCAGCGCCGTCCGCCCCGCGCTGACTGGGAAGCCGCTCGCTTGGAGGCCGATTATGCACCATTCGTTGTTGCTGGCACTCAACGACGTTTCGCCGCAGAACTTGTCGATCTTCGATCCCGCCTCGCCTCCCGCCGAGGCGATTCACCAACTGTCGATGCTCGTGCTAGCCATCACGGGCGGCATCTTCCTCGTCGTCGAAGGCATTCTGATTTACTCGCTGGTTCGCTTCCGTAGTCCCCACAATCCGCGCAACGGAGAACCTCCGCAGGTTTATGGAAGCCAACCCATCGAGATCGCTTGGACGGCCGCCCCGGCTCTGATCGTCTTCGTTCTCGCCCTGGTCATCGTTCGCACCGAGTGGGAGGTGCGCGGCGATCCCGAGAAATTGCAGCCCGAACTGAAAGAGAGCAAACCGCTGCGCGTCACTGCCATCGGGCATCAATGGTGGTGGGAGTACGTCTACGAAAGTTTCGGCGACGAGAAACTCGATTTCCTCACGGCCAACGAGTTGCACGTCCCGGCCAGCAATCGCCAAGTGCCGAGCGAACGGCGTCCCGTCTATCTGACCCTGAAATCGGCCGATGTCAACCACAGCTTCTGGGTTCCGCGATTGGCCGGGAAGACCGATCTCATCCCAGGCCGCACCAATACCATGTGGTTCGAGACGAGTCAGACGGGCATATTCTTCGGCCAATGCGCCGAATACTGCGGCACACAACACGCCAACATGCTGCTGCGCGTTTCCGTCGATCCGCCCGAGCAGTTCGAGAAGTGGTTGGACAACGAGCGGAAGAACGCCTTCGAAAGCGACGACGCGGCGATTCGCAAGGGCAAGCAGGTATTTCTCGCGCAATCGTGCGTTAATTGCCATCGCGTGAGTGGAACCTCGGCACGCGGCAAGGTTGGGCCGGATCTGACGCATCTGATGGGCAGAGCGACCTTGGCCGGAGGCACGATCGACAACGACCGCAAGGGAGAGAATCTGCGCCGCTGGATCGAAGATCCGCAGACGATCAAGCCGGGATGTTTGATGCCGGCGTTCGGATTGAGCGCGAGCGATCTCGATGGCGTGGTTCGCTATTTGTCGTCGTTAGAGTGATTTTCCGCAAGCCCGAAGCGCCAGCAAGGAACTCTGACAATAATTGACGTTGAAGGATCGCATAATGTCCGTAGCCGAACAACCGCGAGTCGAAACGCCACCGTGGACGGCCACCTTGAACGAGTGGGCGGCCACGGTCGATCACAAAAAGATCGGGTTGCTCTACATTGGCATGTCCGTCGTCTTTCTCGTCGTCGCCGGAGTCGAAGCGCTGCTGATGCGTTGGCAACTGATCGTGCCGCGCAACACGTTTCTGTCGCCGCAAATCTTCAATCAAATGTTCACCATGCACGGAACCACGATGGTGTTCTTCGTGGGCATGCCCATCTTAATCGGCATTGGCAATTTCGCCGTCCCGCTACAAATCGGCGCGCGCGACATGGCGTTTCCGCGCCTAAACGCCCTCGGCTTCTGGGTGACACTGTTCGGCGGGCTGCTGGTCTATTTCAGCTTCCTCACCGGAGGCGCTCCCGACTTCGGCTGGTTCGCCTACGCGCCGCTGACAGAGAAGACGTTCGCGCGCGGTCCCGCCGCCGACCTCTGGGCCTTGGGGCTGATCGTCAGCGGCATCGGCACGGTGACGGCCGCCGTCAACTTTGTCGCCACCATCCTTGGCATGCGCGCGCCGGGTATGTCGCTGTGGAAAATCCCCTTCTTCTCGTGGACCATCTTGTGGACTTCGGTACAAATCCTGTTGGCCCTGCCGCCGCTGACGGCGGCGCTCATCATGGTGGTATTCGACCGCCAACTCGGCGCGCATTTCTTCGACGCCCAAACGGGTGGCTCGTCGTATTTGTGGCAGCATATGTTCTGGTTTTTCGGACATCCCGAGGTGTACATTCTCATCTTGCCTGGGTTCGGCATGATCGCCGAGATCGTGCCCGTGTTCTCGCGCAAGGTTCTGTTCGGCTACGAGTTCATGGCGGCGGCAACGATGGCCATTGTCTTCATCAGCATGGGTGTGTGGGCGCATCATATGTTTTGTGTCGGCATGAATCGCACCCTGGATCTCTATTTCGCGGGTGCAAGCCTTCTGGTCTCGATACCGACCGGCATCAAAATGTTTAACTGGCTGGCCACGATGTACGGCGGCAGAATATGGTTGGCCTCGCCCATGTTGTTCGCGTGTGGATTCTTGTCGATGTTTCTCATCGGCGGACTGACCGGGATCATGTTGGCCGCCGCCCCCTTCGATTTTCAACTGTCCGATAGCTACTTCGTCGTCGGACATTTTCATTGGGTGCTGATCGGCGGAACTCTCTTCGCCACCTTCGCCGGGCTACACTATTGGTATCCCAAGGCCACGGGACGCATGCTCTCCGAACGCATCGCGCGCTGGCAGTTTTTCTTGCTGTTCGTCGGCTTCATCGTGACGTTCGGCCCGATGCACATTGCCGGTATGTTGGGAATGCCCCGCCGCATTTATACCTACGATGCCAATCGCGGATGGGATATTTGGAACCAATTGGCAACCGTGGGCGGACTGATTCAAGCGCCGAGCTATTTATTGTTCGTGTACAACATTATTGCATCGTTGTGGAAGGGACGACCGGCGGGCGATAATCCCTGGGATGCCTGGACGTTGGAATGGGCGACGACTTCACCGCCCCCCTCCTATAATTTTGAAGAAATCCCCACGGTCCACAGTCGCCGGCCGCTGTGGGATCTACGCCATCCCGACGATCCCGATTGGCAATACGAGTGAGGGATGAGAATAGAGATTCTCCCACGAAGGCACAAAGAGAGATGGAAAATGAGGCCATTGGATGATTCGTATCCTCTTTAGACTATCCTCCCCGAAAGGATTGGCATGAGCGGTGAACTCCTGAAACCTCCGGCGATAGTACCCTATCGAGGACCGAGCGCGGCGCAGTGGGGCATGTTGGCTTTTCTGCTGTCGGAGGTGGCATTTTTCAGCACCCTCATCATGGTCTACCTCGTCTTTCTCGGTGCCGATACCCAAGAGGGCGGGCGCGGCGGGCCGACTCCCGCCGGGGTTCTATCTCTCGGTCTCGTGATCGGCACCACGATTTGTCTGCTTTCCAGCAGCGCGACCATTCATTTGGCCGAGCGCGCCTTGCGCCGGGGTGAAGAAACGGCATTTCGTCTGTGGTGGACGGCTACGATTGTCCTCGGCGTCGTCTTCCTTGCCGGAACCGCCTACGAATGGCGCGAACTCATCGCCCAAGGATTGACGGTGCGGCGCAACCTCTTCGGCACGACGTATTACACGCTCGTCGGCTTCCACGGCGTTCACGTCACCGTCGGCGCGATCGTCATGTCTATCGTTTTGGCGTTGGCCCTCCGCCGACAAGTGACGGCACGGAATCCCCACGGCGTCGAGCTGGTATCGTGGTATTGGCACTTCGTCGATGGCGTATGGGTCGTGGTATTCGCGGTTGTTTATGTGGTGGGACGATGATGGGCTGGGACGCAAAGGCCTCGATACAATTCGATCCGACCTCTTTGGCCAAGTACGGTCATCTCGCCCTGATTGCGCGCAATCTCGTCGAAGGCTTCCTGACCGGCGTTCACAAAAGCCCCTATAAGGGATTCTCCGTCGAGTTTGCCGAACATCGCCAGTATTATCCCGGCGATGAGATTCGGCACATCGATTGGCGCGCTTACGGCAAAACGGATCGCTATTATATTAAGGAGTACGAGGAAGAGACGAACCTGAAGGCACATCTCCTCGTCGATGCGTCCGGCAGCATGGGATATAAGGGGAAGCAAGCCAGCAAGTTTCAGTACGCCCAATACATCGCGGCCTCGTTGGCGTATCTGATGTTGCATCAGCGCGACGCGGTCGGCTTGACGCTGCACGACACGCGGGTGCGCCGGACCATCGCGCCGCGATCCAACTCCAAGCATCTGCTCCAGGTCTTGCACGCTCTGCAAGAAGCGCAGCCCGGCGGTGAAACGGCGCTTGCACCCCTCTGGCATCAGAGCGCCGAACAGATCAAGCAACGCGGACTCGTCGTCATCCTGTCCGATTGTTTCGAGCGGGTCGAGCCGCTACTCCGTGCCTTGCAACACTTCCGCCATCGCCGACACGAAGTGCTGTTGTTCCACATACTTGCTCCCGAAGAGATCGAGTTTCCCTTCCAGAAGTGGACCCGGTTCCGCAACCTGGAGACGACCGGCGATAAACGGCTCGTCGATCCGCAAAGACTTCGTAAGGATTACCTGAGCAACTTCCAACGGTTTTGCAAAGAACTGCGCGATGGAGCCGGTCGAGCGCAGGTCGATTATCACCTGATGCGGACGGATGAGCCGGTCGATCAGGCATTGGGCATCTACTTGACGCGGCGTCAGACGCGCGGCTGAGACTTTTTTTCTCGCCATAACTGCCATACCTACAAATCTGTTATGTCAAAAGACGTTCAATACTTGACGCAAAAGTAGAGATTAGTACAATTTAGAGTAGCGAGAGAGAGAGCGGCGCGGGAGGTCGGCATGAAGATCACGGCTCAAGAAGAATACGGGTTACGCTGTCTTTTGGGTTTGGCCCGAGCCGGCGAGGGACGAGCGTTAACCATTCCGGAGATAGCCGAGTCCGAGAAGCTGTCGCCTCCCTATGTGGGCAAGCTGTTATCGGTTCTTCGGCAAGCGGGGTTAATCACCAGCGTGCGCGGTCGAACGGGAGGCTATCTTTTGGCCCGATTGCCCGGTGAGATACGCTTGGGCGAAGTGATGCGAGCCTTGGGCGAACCGCTATTCGAGGATCCCTCCTATTGCGAACGCCACGCCAGCCCCGATACCGAAGGCGCATGCGTTCACAGCGACGGCTGCACGCTGCGCGTCATTTGGCAGACCCTCGAACGCTGGATGAGCCGCTTTCTCGACCGCGTAACGCTGGCCGATTTGCTCGAAAGCCAAGGGCAAATCGCCGAACGGCTCCACGCCCACCTACAAACCGAAACGTTGGAATGGTCCGGCTTGCTTACACTCGGATCGGCCGGACGCGAGTGATTTTTCGACCTATCTAAGAGCGCACGGGAAATACGATGACGACGGCGACTCAGACCATTGAGGAATTTGCCAACCGCGAGTATCAGCACGGTTTCGTGACGGACATTGAAACCGAATCGGTGCCGCCCGGGCTGAACGAAGACATCGTTCGGCTCATTTCCGCCAAGAAGCACGAACCGAGTTGGCTGCTCGATTGGCGTTTGAAATCCTTCCGCCATTGGCAAACGATGCACGAGCCACGCTGGTGGCCGAAATTGGAAATCGCGCCCATCGACTATCAGGATATAATATATTATTCCGCGCCCAAGCCGAAGAAAAAGCTCAATAGTCTGGATGAAGTCGATCCGGAACTGCGCCGCACTTTCGAGAAGCTCGGCATCTCGCTGGACGAACAGAAGCGTCTCAACGGCGTGGCCGTCGATGCCGTGTTCGACAGCGTGTCGGTGGCCACGACCTTCAAAGCCACCTTGGCCGAGAAAGGCATCATTTTCTGTTCGTTTTCCGAAGCGGTGCGCGAACATCCCGAATTAGTGCGCAAGTATCTCGGCTCGGTCGTGTCTTATAACGATAATTTCTTCGCCGCTCTCAATTCGGCGGTGTTCAGCGATGGTTCGTTCTGTTACATCCCCAAGGGCGTTCGTTGCCCGATGGAATTGTCTACCTATTTCCGCATCAATTCCGCCGGTACCGGCCAATTCGAGCGCACCTTGATCGTCGCCGAAGAGGGTTCGTACGTCTCGTATTTAGAAGGCTGCACCGCGCCGCAGCGCGACGAAAATCAATTGCACGCCGCCGTCGTCGAATTGATTGCCGTCGGCGAGCGCTCGGAAATCAAGTATTCGACGGTGCAGAATTGGTATCCCGGCGACAAGGACGGGCGCGGCGGCATTTATAATTTCGTCACCAAGCGCGGCGCTTGCCGCGGCGTCGGCTCGAAAATCTCTTGGACGCAAGTGGAAACCGGCTCGGCCATCACTTGGAAATATCCCAGTGTAATTCTCCAAGGAGACAATTCGGTCGGCGAGTTTTATTCCGTGGCCCTGACGAATAATAAACAGCAAGCCGACACCGGCACAAAGATGATCCACATCGGCAGGAACACCAAGAGTACCATCGTCTCCAAGGGTATCTCCGCCGGCAACGGGCAAAACACCTATCGCGGTCTGGTGAAGATTCTCAAAGCGGCTATCGGCGCGAGAAATTACAGTCAGTGCGATTCGCTCTTATTGGGCGATCGCTGCGGGGCGCACACGTTCCCCTATATCGAAGTAAAAAACAGCACGGCAAAAGTGGAGCATGAAGCGTCCACGTCGAAAATCGGCGAGGATCAGATATTTTATTGCAAGCAGCGCGGCCTATCGGCGGAGGACGCCGTCAATATGATCGTCAACGGTTTTTGCAAGCAAGTATTTCTGAATTTGCCGATGGAGTTCGCCGTGGAAGCACAAAAATTGTTGGGTGTGAGTTTGGAAGGCAGTGTGGGATAGCGATTTATGCGGCCTCTTCTTAATCCCGCTCCGCCGTGGTCCCTGGAACGCAGCGCCTGCGTTATTCTTTGGCACGGTTGCATGGAGTCGGATCGAGTTAATATCGAAGCCAACGGTATTGACCCGACTCTCGGTCGGGTGAATGCGGATTTCGGACGAGGCTTCTATACGACGACCGTTGAACGACAAGCGAGGCAGTGGGCCTGGCAGCGATTGCTTCTTTGGCAGGAAAATCCAACCGATGTTGCTTTTCGAAATCGACCGGTCGTACTGCGGTTTCGGGTTCCTCGCTATGGCCGAAAGGGCCGCCTCCGAGGATTAGACCGCCTGTCTTCCCTTCATTTCGTTTTAGGGAAGAACGACAATGATGATTATTGGAGCTTCGTTCAACACTGTCGGCAAAGTACGAGCGAAAGTATCCACACTCACGGTCGCCCACCGAAGGGGTGGTACGATATGGTGGCGGGACCGGTGGCTGCATTCTGGCAGCAGCGCGTGACGATGGAAGGCGCGGATCAAGTGAGTTTTCATACGTTAAATGGGACGGCGATTTTGAACGAACTGATCGAGATCAGTCGGAATGGCCCGACGAACGATTATAGTTGGGATTCTGTTCTTTTTTGAGTTAAGGAGTTGAATGTGTTGTCGCGACCCCTTATCACCCAATACTGGAAAGAAGTGGCACAAATCTTGGGCCAGCAATATGGGTTTACAACTACGGAGTCACAGGCCGGAATCGACGATCTGCGAATGCTTCTGGATCGGCATAAAGTTGGAGATGTGATTTACAACCGAAATGCTTCCGATGTCGCAGAATCGATTGCTCGACTCGTTCGGCAAGGCTTTCTCGACAATCCGGAAATGCTTGAGCCGGTCACCGTCGAGTCGTCGTCCGATGAGAAGCCGCGGATTGCGGAGCCGCGGCGAAAGAAAAAGGCGTGAGACGACTTTATATTATGTTCGATCTCCCTGCGATGGACGACGACCAACATAAATTCGACTGAATGGGACAATTCGAGAATGCGAGGCGGGTCATTTGAAGGGGTTGGGAGTCGTTATCTCATCCTTCGCCGTCCCATTCTTAAAGGACTTCGAGAAAGTAACCGATGATGCTGAGAATCAACAATCTCCATGCCCGCGTCGAAGACAAGGAAATTCTTCGCGGCATTCATTTGACGGTGAAGGCCGGTGAGGTTCACGCCATCATGGGCGAGAACGGCTCCGGCAAGAGTACGCTGGCCGGGGTACTCGCTGGGCGCGATGCCTACGAGGTGACGGAGGGCGAAGTGCTATTCGAGGGCAAGGATTTGCTCGAACTCGACCCAGAAGAACGGGCGCGCGAGGGGATTTTCCTCGCCTTTCAATATCCGGTCGAGATACCAGGCGTCAGCAACACTTATTTTCTCAAAGCGGCGGTGAACGCCGTGCGGAAGCATCGCGGACTGCCGGAATACGATGCCCGCGCGTTTCTGAAACTTGTTAAAGAGAAGACGAAGCTGCTGCACATCAGCGAGGAATTGTTGAAGCGCCCCGTGAATGAAGGTTTTTCCGGCGGCGAGAAGAAGCGCAATGAGATTTTTCAAATGGCCGTACTCGATCCGAAATTGGCCGTACTCGACGAGACCGATTCGGGTTTGGACATCGATGCCCTGAAGGCGGTGGCCGACGGTGTCAATGCGCTGCGCAGTCCGGAACGAGCCGTCGTGGTCATTACACATTATCAGCGCTTGCTCAATTATATTGTGCCCGATTTCGTTCATGTGTTGCTTCGCGGGCAAATCGTGAAGTCGGGCGGCAAGGAGTTGGCGTTGGAACTGGAAGAGAAGGGTTACGATTGGCTGAAGAACTCGGTGGGCGAGCCGCAGCCGGTGTGAAACGACGAGGGAGCAACCGTGACGAAGTTGGAACGACAGAATACCTATCTCGCCTCCTTCGAGCGACTGGAGCGCGAACTGGCCGCGTGTGGGACGCCGGCTCTGCATCAACTGCGCAAAGCGGCGATGGCGCGATTCATCGAGATGGGTTTTCCCGGAGCGAAAGACGAAGAATGGCGCTTTACCTCGACCGCCGCGTTGGCGCGCGTGCCATTCGAGCCGGTTTTCCCCACGAGTCGAGACGCCGTCGAGCCGAGTCGTTCGCTGCCTCAGGGCGTTATTCTGTGCAGTTTGGCCGAGGCGTTGGCGGAACGACCCGACCTAGTGGAGCGACACTTGGCGCGGCGCGCCGATTTCCGATTCCACCCGTTCCGTGCGCTCAACACGGCCTTTCTACGCGATGGGCTGTTCCTCTATGTGCCAGCGCATACCGTCGTTGAGGAACCGATTTACTTGTCCTTCGTCGCCACCGATGCCCCCGCTCCTTCCGTGTGGCATCGTCGCTGTCTGGTCGTGGCGGAGAGCGATAGTCGCGCGACGTTGGTGGAAGAATACACCGGCGCGGCGGATAGCGTTTATTTCACGAACGCCGTCACGGAAATCGTCGTTGGGGCCGGCGCGCACGTCGATCATTATAAGGTGCAGCGCGAAGGGGATCGTGCGTTTCATATGGCCGCGATGCAAGTGCAACTCGGACGCGCCGCTCGCTTTTCGTCTCACGCCGTTTCTCAGGGCGGGCAGTGGGTGCGCAACGAAATCAACGCCGTCTTCGAGGGCGAGGGCGGCGAATGTATCCTCAACGGCATGTATCGAGCGAGCGGCGAACAATTGGTCGATAATCGCACCTTTATCGACCACGCTTATCCGCACTGCGCCAGTCACGAGTTATATAAGGGCATTCTCGACGACAAGGCGCGGGGCGTCTTCAATGGCAAAATATATGTCCGCCAAGACGCACAGAAAACCGACGCCAAGCAGACCAATCAAACGCTGCTGCTCTCCGACGATGCCACCATTAACACCAAGCCGCAGTTGGAGATTTACGCCGACGACGTGAAATGCACGCACGGCGCGACGGTCGGCCAACTCGATGCCGAGTCGATCTTCTATCTGCGTTCGCGCGGGATCGGCTTGGCCGAGGCACGCAGTTTGCTCACCTATGCGTTCGCCAACGATATTGTGTCTCGTATTAAGGTCGATAAGGTGCGCGAAGAACTCGAGCGCAGCTTGTTGGAAGCCCATCATCTGCCGGCGTCCGAAGCCGGCAAGGAGGAGGCATGAGCATTCATCCCATGCCCACTGCACTTGCCGTCTCTCGAAGTGGGAGCGCGACTCCCTTAGACTTGGACGTTTCGCGCATTCGAGAAGACTTTCCCATCCTCCGGCGCGAGATCCACGGGCAGCCACTCGTCTATTTCGACAACGCGGCTACCACTCAGAAGCCACAAGCCGTTCTCGATGCACTCTTGCACTATTACGATTCCGAAAACGCCAACATTCATCGCGCCGTGCATCTCCTCAGCGAACGGGCCACGCGCGCCTATGAGGAGGCTCGCCGCAAAGTATGCACTTTTCTCAACGCGGCGGAGTCGCGCGAAATCATTTTTGTCCGCGGAGCCACCGAGGGAATCAATCTCGTCGCTCAAAGCTGGGGGCGAAGTAATCTTCATCCCGGCGATGAGATTATCGTCTCGGAGATGGAGCATCATTCGAACATCGTGCCGTGGCAAATGTTGTGCGAACAGACCGGCGCGGTGCTGCGAGTGGTTCCCATCGGCGACGACGGCGATTTTCTCCTCGAAGAGTATGAAAAGCTGTTGAGCGAACGCACGCGCTTCGTTTCCGTGGTGCATGTGTCGAATGCGCTGGGGACGATTGCTCCGGTGGGTCGCATTATCGAATTGGCCCACGCGCGGGGCGCGTTGGTACTGATCGACGGTGCGCAATCCGCTCCGCACATGCCGATCGACGTGCAAGGGTTGGATTGCGATTTCTTCGTCTTGTCCGGACACAAGGTTTATGGACCGACCGGCATCGGCGTCCTCTACGGCAAGGCGAGTCTGTTGGAAAAAATGCCGCCGTATCAAGGGGGCGGCGACATGATTCGATCCGTCACCTTCGCCAAAACGACGTATGCAGACCTGCCCAATAAGTTCGAGGCCGGCACCCCGCACATCGCCGGGGTCATCGGTTTGGGGGCGGCTCTCGATTACATCGAGTCGGTCGGACGAGAGCGCATTGCCGCCCACGAAGCATCTCTCTTGCGCTATGCCGCGGAGCGGATGCGCGCGATTCCCGGCGTCCGGCTCATCGGCACCGCGCCGCACAAGGCCGCCGTGATCTCGTTCCTCATCGACGAGCCGCCGATTGCGTCGCTGGACATCGGCATCAAGCTCGACTTGGAAGGCATCGCCGTCCGCACCGGCCATCATTGCTGTCAGCCGGTCATGGATCGGTTCAACATCCCCGGCACGACGCGCATCTCGTTCGCGCCGTACAACACCCTTGCCGAGATCGATGTATTTCTCGACGCGCTGCGCCATCTGATCGCCGATGCCACCGCGAAGTCGCAACCCGAATCGCGGGAGCGGGACATCGAACCCGCCTACCCGCGCGCCGCCGCCGACAGTCCACAAGCCGCCGCCGACGAACTCGCCGAGGAGTTCGATTTGTTCGACAATTGGCTGGATCGTTATCAGTATCTTATTGACAGGGGCGAAGAACTTCCGACCTTGCCCGACATCTATCGCACCGAAGCAAACCGCGTGCGCGGCTGCCAGAGTAGCGTTTATCTCTGGGCGCGCAAACGTCCGGGCACGAGCGATGCGATCGAGTTTCTCGCCGACAGCGATGCCGACATCGTGCGAGGCCTGATCGCCGTTTTGCAACGTCTGTTCTCCGGTCAGCGGGCGGCGGACATTCTGGCCTTCGACATCGAAGGATTTTTTGCCCGTTTGGGATTGGACCAACATCTGACCCTGGGCCGTCGCAACGGCCTGGCCGCGATGGTGCAGCGCATCCGCCAGTTCGCGGCCACCCTCGCCGACGGCAAGAAATGAGAATGCTTCGATGGATGACAAACTTCCACAACGCTTGTCGCTGCCTCTGAGCGGGGGGCGTCAGCCCCCTGAGTTGAGCAACTCTCAGGGGGCTGACGCCCCCCGCTCAGAGGCACCGTTAGAAGAGCGCATCGTGGCCGCACTGCGCGGCGTGTTCGATCCGGAAATCCCCGTCAATATCTACGAATTGGGTCTGATTTACGATCTTAAGGTCGATCCGATTGGCGCGGTGTCGATCCGCATGACACTGACCAGCCCCGCGTGTCCGGTAGCCGGCGCACTGCCGGGCGAGGTACAATCCAAAGTACAAGCCGTCCCCGGCGTCTCCTCGGCCAAAGTCGAATTGGTCTGGGAGCCGCCCTGGGAGATGAGCCGCATGTCCGAAGAGGCCCGCTTGCAATTGGGATTATTTGAATGAGGGAGGTCGAAAATGGCGGTAGCGGAAGCGACGGAATGGATGACCACCGAACAAATGCTGGCTCTGCCGGACGATGGCGTGGAGCGCTGGCTGATTCGCGGTCAATTGCGGGAGAAGCCGATGACGGTACGCAATCGCTGGCACTCTGAAATTATGGCGCTAACGACCACTTCGCTCGTAAATTGGCTCAAACAACAACCTGAGCCGCGCGGTTCCGTATTATGCGGTGAAGTCGGTGTGCGTCTGACGCGCGATCCGGATACCACGGTCGGCGTCGATGTTGCCTATGTCTCCGCCGAAGTTGCGGCTCTCCATGCAGACGACTCTACCCTTATCGACGGCCCGCCTATCCTCGCGGTGGAGATTTTGTCGCCCAGCAATACCCAAGACGAAATCGACGAGAAAATCGATCAATACCTTGCCGCTGGAGTTGCCCTCGTCTGGATCATTCACCCGCGCCGCCGCACCGTAACCATTTATCGCCCCGATGCCGAACCGCAACTGGTCAATGTTGGCCAAGAGCTAACCGGCGAACCGCACTTACCCGGCTTCCGCGTCGCCGTCGCCGACTTGTTCGTCTGACCCATTTCTCGTCTTACACATACATTGCATTGGCGGGGGTGATGACCAGTTCGGGGATGCAGGCGCGCGGGGGGAGGGTGGCAAGAAAGAGTATGGCGGAGGCCACGTCTTCCGGTTGCAGCATCGCTCGGCGACGTTCCTCGCCGACCGGAGAGGGGCGGGCCTCTAGGATGGGCGTATTCACTTCGCCGGGATAGATATTGCAGACGCGGATGCCATTGTCCTTCTCCTCTGCCGCCAAGCCCATCGCCAGGCCGCGCAAGCCGAACTTAGCCGCGTTGTAGCCGAGACCGCCCAATGGGTTCGAGCGTTTGCCGGAGATGGAATTGACGTTGATAATCAGTCCATTGTGCCGTTCGCGCATCGACGGCAGCACCGCGCGGATGCAGTAGAACGCGCCGTGCAGGTTCGCGCCCAGCAGCAAGTGCCAATTCTCTGGAGTCAGATCGCGGAACGTGCGCTGCTTGATGTTCAGTCCGGCGTTGTTGACCAGAATGTCGATCTGTCCGAAGCGGCGTAGAACCTCTTCCGCGAGGGCATCGACTTGCGCTCGGTCGGCGACATCGGCGGCGCGATAGAAGAGGCGTTCGCCGGCGTTAAGCTCCTCGGCGGCGCGGCGGAGTTTGTCTTCGTCGCGTCCGGTGATGGCCACGCGCGCGCCCTCGGCCAACAGCATTTTCGCTGCTGCCAGACCGATGCCGCTGCCGCCTCCCGTCACCAAAATGTTCTTTCCCGCTAGTTTACTCATCGGTTGTCCTTCGCGTTTGGGTTTGCGATTGTTATAGGGTCGGCGTGAACAATCGGCACGCATTGGACAAGGTATGAGAAATCAGCGACCGGCGTTCCAACATTTCGGGATCGAGAATATCGGCGTCGTTCAGATCGTTTCGATAGGCCGTTTCCAAGTCGGCGATCTGTCGGGCATCGTGCAACATGCAGCCGATCTCGAAATTCAAATGCAGACTGCGATTGTCCAAATTGGCCGAGCCGACCATGCCCCAGGAGTCGTCGGCCAACACGATCTTGGAGTGCATCATCCCCTTGCGATAGAGGTAGATCTTCACGCCGTAGCCGAGTAGCTCCTCGGCGTAATACATGCCGGCATAGTAGGAAATATAGTGATCCGGCCTCAGCAGGGTTAGGATGCGCACGTCCACACCGCGGTACCGAGCCGCCCGCAGCGCGTCGAGGAGGCCGCTGTCGGGCACCAGATACGGACTGGCGATCCATAGTCGCCGTCGCGCGCTGACGATGGCCATGAAATAGATTTCGCGTATCGTGTTGATCTCTTGATCCGGCCCGGAATCGGCGATCTGGGCGCATACGTCGCCGGCCGGAGGGCGTTCGGGGGCATACTTGGCTTCGTCGAGAACCTCGCGGCGGACGAATTGCCAATCTTCGCCGAAGACGCGCTGCAAATCGGCAACGACGGGGCCTTCCAAGCGTACGAACGAATCGCGCCAGTAACCCATCGCGGTACTCTTGCCGAGATATTCGTCGCCGATGTTCATGCCGCCGGTGAAGCCGACCCGGCCATCGACGACGGTGATCTTGCGATGGTTGCGGAGATTGACGCGGATCAAGGAATGCAAGGGGTTGAGCGGTAAAAAGGTGGCGATCTGTCCGCCGGCTTCGCGCAGCGGACGCAGCGAACGACCCTTTAAGTACAGGCATCCCATCGCATCGTAGAGCAACCGCACTTCGACGCCTTCCTTGGCCTTGCGCGTCAGCAAATCGAAGAGCCGTTCTCCGGTGGCGTCGGATCGAAGAATAAAATACTCTAAATGGATGTAATGTTCCGCCGATTCGATAGCTTCCAAAAGCGCGGCGTAGGCCGACTCGGTCTCGTGATAGACGACGACGGAGTTGTCGCGTCGCATGGGGTAGGAACCCAGGCGCTCGGCCAGTTCGCCCAGATGATGTTCGTGCCGATCTTCTTCGGGATCGAGCGGTGGACGGGGCGGATGATGGCGGCGTCGCGTGCCGTGAGCATCGCGGCGATGGCGCACTCGGCGCAGCAAATAGTTGTAGCCGAACATCCAGAACAACAGTGCGCCGAACAGCGGCATCAATAGAACGACGAGACACCACGCCATCGTCGAAGTGGCGTCTTTCTTGCTCAGCAACACCCAAGGAATAAAGATGCCGATCACGACGAAATCGAGGATCGTCGCCGCCACCGTGATGTGCGGCCAATAGTGGGAGAGTTCGGAAAACACTTTTCACCACTTGTCTGCGTATTCCAGTCGTTCGTGACAGATCGCATTGATTTATGACTTCCAAGGTTAGCCGCGACGCGCAGCGAAGCGCGAGGCCCTCGCGCTCCGCTGCGCGTCGCGGCTAACCGAAATAACAATAGCCCGCCTCACCACTTGTACTCGTCGTCGAACGGATGAATCGACCGCGCCGCTTTCGGTTTGGGACGCGATTTCAGAATCGCCTCGGCCAAAGCCAAATCTTCCCTCGTCGTGATCTTGATATTCCCAGACGAACCTTGCAAGAGATAGACCGAATGGCCCAATGCCTCGATCAATTGGGCGTCGTCGGTGATGTCGCCGCCAATCTGAGCGCGTTGGGCATAGGCTTCGATCAACCAATCGCGGCGGAACACTTGCGGCGTTTGTGCCAGCCACAACCCTTGACGCGGCACCGTCTCCCGAATGCGGCCTCTGTCGTCGCCGCGTTTGATGGTATCCGTCACCGGCACGGCCAGCATCGCCGCTCCCGTCTTCACCGCGCTCTGAAAGACGGTGTCGATCAGCTCCGCCGTCACGCACGGGCGCGCGGCGTCGTGAATGGCGACGAACTCGACCTCCGGTTTGAGGAGCGCCAGCGCGTTGGCGACGGAATCGAAGCGCTCCTTACCACCATCGGCGATTTGCACGTTCATAAAGGCGAGATTCGCCTGATAGCGGCGACGAAACGTCTCCTGATCTTCCGGCGCGACGACGATGAGACACTGACAGACATCGTCGCGGGTGATGAATAGTTCGGCGCAGCGGAGCCACACGGCACGGCCATCGAGGTTGACGAACGGCTTCTTTTCGCGATCGCGGAAGCGAGACGACTTACCGGCCGCGGGCAGGATGACGGCGAATGAAGGCATAGCGAACCCCTCGGCAAAGAAGACGAAGTTATGCCGTCATCATACACCGAAAGCGAGAGGCGTCATCGGAACGAACCCGACAGTACAGCGCTATTCCCCTCTACGCAGGGGAGAGGGGCGAGGGGTGAGGGTATTGGCGAAGAACGTACCCGAAGCAAACGACTCATGGCTCGTCGGAGATCGTTTTTTTGTCCGCCGCGCCGCCTCGTCCCTTTTCGGCCGTCAAGCGGCAGACGAGGGCGGCGATGAGTTCGGCAGCCGTCCATACCAACCGCAGTACCAGTACGGCCAAGACGACCGTGGCGCGCGCGTCCTCGACACCCATGCCGCCCACGCCGAGAAGCTCCGGCGTCAAGAGCAGCGTCAACACGAATTCGCGCACCCCAAGACCGCCCGGCGCGATCAGAACGACGAAGCCAATGACGTAAGCCAAGCCCATGATGGCCGGTAATCGGGCCGTCCGCACATCGAGTAACGGCCAATCCGCGCCGACGATGCCCCGCAGCGCGGCGGCGAAACTAATCCCCAACAACAACCAACCGAGCGAGGTAAGCACCAAACCTTCGAGCAAATAGGCGAAGCGAATGCGCGGCAATTGCTCGGCGTCGCGCTCGCGAAACGGCAACGACATGCGATGCGCCAAGCGATTGAAGATCGGCGGATGGAGCGGCACGAGAAAGGCGACGAATAACAGTGCCGACAACAACACGACCACCGACCGCTGTACGCCACCCTCGCCCGGTTGTTCCATCCAAAGCAGATGCCGCAGCGTCTCGGCATTCAATCCCGCGCCTTCATCGGCCCCCAAAACGACGAAGAGTAGCGCCGCCACCAACGTACCGCCCGCCATTGTCGTCAACACTTCGTAGAACGCTGTCAGCGTGGCCAAACCCGTGGGGATGCCCTGACTGCGCGCCAGGTTCGTTCGCAATAGGAGCGCCCACGCCTTGCCGGGCAGATATTTTCCGAGATGCCCCAAGTAGTAAGCCCGCAGCGAAGGAGCGAGGGGCGGGGTTTTATCGAGATGACCGAGCAAGCGCCGCCAATAGAATGCCGACAGGGACAGCCCCACGAGATACAGCAGCCCCGACAACAACAGCCAGCCGGGATGCAACGGACGCCGCCACAATTCCGGTCGCTGGAGATCGCGCGCAAACTGCCTGCCGATAAAATAAAGAATCGTCAGCCATAAGATCGCCTTAAGGATCGGCCAGGCTCGCCGCAGTTTGCCGGACATGCGGCGATTGTAGCGGCGAGATGCTCATTCGTCCCGCGCGTCCGTCACCGTTGCCGTCCGTGCCGTAGTCTGATACCCTTTGTGCATTGACTTCCCATGCGGTTCTTGCAGGAGATTTTCGATGAGAAGGGCTGTGCTTTTTGGAATGCTGTTGTGTCTCTTCGGCGGATCGGTCCCTCTTTCGCCCGCCGCGGACGACAAGAGCGAAAAGAAGGGCGCTGCTCCGTACGTTCACTGCGTCGTCTTTCGCATGAAAAAGGACGCGGCCAAGGACGCGGTCGAGTCGGCTATTGCCGACTGTCACAAACTGCTGGCCAAGATACCCGCCGTGCGTTCGGTTCGCGCCGGCCGGCCCGCCGCCAAGGGAACGCCCGACGTTCCGAAGATGGAGTACGATTTCGCGCTGCTCGTTCTCGTAGACGATGCCGCCGGCTTGGAAGCCTACTTAAATCACCCCTTACATCTGCAATTCGTCGCCAAGCACGGTCCCGCTTTCGACGTGGAAAAACTGCAAGTCTTCGATTTCCTCAACCAATCGAAGTAAACCAACATCCCAGCTTTCCGATCGCGGGGTGGGGTTCTTCCCTCGACCCGCCCCGCGATTAGCGGGCTGGCCCAAAGGTGCAACGATGAGCGATACGGTGAATCCCACGGAAACGACAACAACTTCTCCCGCCGAACCAGTGGTCGCCAAACCGCCGCGCGAAAAGCCTTCGCAGTCGCCGGGCAAGGTGCGATCGCTGGAACACGAACAGGCTTACGGCTTCGGCAAGAAGATCGACTCGTTCGACGAGGACATGGAGCGGCAGCTGCAAGAGGCCATGTCCGGCATGTCGGACAAGGATATGTACGGCGAACCGGCCGCGCGCGGCGGAAAGAAGACCGTCGACGATGGCCCCAAAAAGGGCAAGGTGTTCCGCATCCACGGGCAAGACGTGTTCATCGATCTGCCCGGAGGACGCACTCAAGGCGTCCTGCCCATGTTGCAGTTTCCCGAAGGCCCTCCGGCTCTGGGGACCGAAATCGAAATTACCATCGAAGGCTTCGACAACGCCAACGGGGTTCTCCTGTTGTCGCGCAAGGGCGCGGCGATTGAGGCCGATTGGTCCAGCGTTGCCGAGGGCATGACCGTCGAGGCCCGCGTGGTCGCCACCAATAAGGGCGGACTCTCCGTCGATGTGAACGGCATCCACGGTTTCATGCCCATCAGTCAAATCGACCTCTATCGCGTCGAAAACGCTGAATCGTTCGTCAATCAGCGCCTCTTGTGTACCGTTACCGAAGTCGATCCGTTGGAGCGCAATCTGATCGTCAGCCGCCGCGCGCTGTTGGAGAAAGAGCGCGAAGCGCTGCGCGAGAAGCTCTGGATCGAATTGGCCGAGGGTCAGATTCGTGAGGGCGTGGTGCGCTCGGTGAAGGATTTCGGCGCGTTCGTCGATCTGGGCGGGGTCGATGGTTTGCTGCACGTCGGCGAAATGAGTTGGCAGCGCGTTCAGGACGCCTCGACGCTGGTACAGCCGGGACAAACGGTCAAGGTGGTCGTTCTCAAAATCGACCGCGAACGGCGCAAGGTCAGCCTCGGACTCAAGCAGTTGACCGCCAGTCCGTGGGACAACATTTACGAGAAGTATCACTCCGGCGAGATCGTCAATGGGAAGGTGTCGCGTTTGATGGACTTCGGCGCGTTTGTCGAGTTGGAGCCGGGTGTCGAGGGGTTGATTCACATTTCCGAATTGGCCTTGCAGCGCGTGTTCCGCGTCGGCGACATCGTGAAACCGGGACAGGAAGTGCAAGTAAAAGTTCTGAGCATCGACCCGGAGCAGCGGCGCATCGCCCTGTCGCTGAAAGCGGCACAAGTGAAGCCGCCCGAAGCCGTCGAGGAAGAAGTCGAAGAGGAGCCGGCCGCGCCCGTCAAGCCGCCGCGTCCGCGCACCACACCCCTGCGAGGCGGCACCGGAACGGGCGGTGGACAGCTTTTCTCGTTGCCTCATTCCTCCTCCAAGGACGATAAAAGGGAGTAAAGATGTCGTTAAGTGTCGATTGGATGTACCATCGCCGCGGTTGAACGAGCTGCCTCAAGGCGCAGGGGTTCCTTGCGGCACACGAGGTGCGAACCACGGGCGAGGTCGTGGACGCGACCAAGAACAAGCGCGGGCGCGCGGAAGCACTCGAGTTGGCTCGCTCCGCCGATCGAGTCGTGGCGGCGCGCGGCAAAAAGGTTCTCGTCTTCGACATGAAGAACGATCCGCCGGACGACGACACGCTGGCCGCCCACATTCTAGGACCGACCGGCAATCTCAAAGCGCCGACGTTGCGCGTCGGATCGACTTTGCTGGTAGGCTTTGGTTTCGATGCGTACAGGCAAGTGTTTGGCGAAAGCTGATCCTCAGCCGAGCGGTGGGCGTCAGCCCACCGCTCGTCGAACCGATTGGCACGATTATAAAATTACTTCCGCCTCTCGGCTCGTCCGCCGTTCCCACATCGCGCCAAATGATTCAGAACAAATCGTGCCGCTCGTCGATCAATAAATCCGTTAGCCGAAGAACGAATGTGGATGATGCCACGAAACGTCCTTCGTCGATTGACTTCGTATTGCATGACACCCAAGGAGGAATGCCGATGAAAATGTTGACTTCTTACCGCGTCCACATCCTTTTCCAGGCTCTCGTGGCCGTGGCGATCTTCGCGCTCGCCGGTTGTCAAAGTTGTGGCTGCGGTCGTTAGGATTTGGTTCGGAATAACTTCCCGAATGAGGGGTGGTGTAGGTGTAGGGTGGGTCGAAGCGTAGCGAGACCCACCCTGCTCTTCCGGTGGGTTTCGCTACGCTTCGACCCACCCTACGAATTACTCTCCCCCTGAGTACAGGGAGAGAGGGGCCTTTGCGACAGCCTCTCAGCGCGAGGGAGTGGTTTTGCCTGTGTGCGGGGTCATGCGATTCCAGAGTTGTTGCAATTGGTTGCCCAGATCGGGAAGATAGAGAAGGCAGCCGACGCCCACTACCACGAAGACGAACACGAACAGGAACGTCCGCAGCAGCGCCTGAAAGTACATCATCCTCAGAGCGGGAGGCATCGGAGGGCTTTCGAGCGCGCGGATCGTCGGCACGGGAGGAACCGCGAGAGGCGAGACGGATTTGAGCGCGGCAAACGGTTGGAGTGCCTCGGCCGCTTCTCCCGGAGTTTGAAAGCGTTCATCGGCTTTTTTGGCCAACATTCGATGCACCACGACGGAGAGTCCGGGAGGAAGCTCGGGGCGAAAGCGCAGGATCGGTTCGGGCGGTTGCTGAACGTGCATCATCGTTAGCTCGAACGTGCTGAGCGCGCGGAAGGGCGGCCTTCCGGATAATAGCTGATAGAGAGTGCATCCGAGAGAATAAATATCGCTGCGAATATCGACGGCCCCGCTGTTGCGCGCCTGTTCGGGAGCCATGTATTCTGGTGTTCCGACCATGAAGCCTTCGCGCGTCAGTCCGTCGGCGGCCGCCAAACCCGCGCCGTCCGGCGCGGCCAAGCGCGCCAGGCCGAAATCGAGAATCTTCACGAGAGGGGAATCCGGCCAACCGTTGACGATGCCGGCCATCGAGGGGCGCGCGTGGGCGAGCATCAGATTCGCCGGCTTGATGTCGCGGTGAACCATGCCGCACTCGTGGGCGTATTGCAATCCCAGCGCGACTTGCCGAGCGATCTCGCAGGCCAACGCCTCGCTCGGCCGCCCGTACTCCGACATCAACCGAGCCACGTCCTGACCCTCAATGTACTCCATCACCAAGAACCACAAGCCGTCCACTTCGGCCGCATCGTGCGCTACCACGATGTTCGGATGAATCAGCCGAGCAGCATTGCGCACCTCGCGCTGGAAGCGGGCGCGGGCTACCTTGTCTTGCATCAAGCGCGGCGCGATGATTTTCAAGGCGACCGTGCGCTCCATGACCGGATGCACGGCTTTGTAGACCTGTCCCATGCCGCCGACGCCGAGGAATTCGAGGATGCGATATTGGCCGAGCATGCGTCCGGAGGGGATCAACTCGGCGGAGGAGGAATCGGCTTTCCTCCCCGCATTTTCGACCGTGGCCGCCATGTTCTCTGGTCCGCTCTCGACGGAGTTGGCGAGCAGTTCCGCCGTCGGAATGGCCGGCTGCGACGGAGCCGCCTTGCCCTCTTGCTCCACTTTCATATCGAGGCTCCTGCGAAGTGTCTGGGCTTGCTGCCTCAATCCGTCGTGAGGCGCGTTGAAGACAGGGATAGTATATAAAACTCTATTGAGATGGAGCATCGTCTCCCTCGCGCCCCCTCGTTCTCACGCTCCGCGTGGGAACGAGACACGAGAAACCAACGGAGTCATTATGTCCTCATTGCAAGGAAGAGTCGCCATCGTCACGGGAGCGAGTCGCGGCATTGGCCGAGCGCTGGCTCTGGGATTGGCCAAGGCGGGATGCCATGTCGTCGTAGCCGCCAAGAGCATCGCATCGAGCGAGAAACTGCCCGGCTCCATCTTCAGCGTGGCGGCGGAGGTGGAAGCGCTCGGCGCGCAAGCCCTGCCGATCCAAGTGGACGTGCGCGACGAACAACAGATCGAAAGCATGGCCGCTCGGACGTTGGAGCGCTTTGGACGCATCGACTTGCTCGTCAACAACGCCGGCGCACTGCACTGGAGCCGACTCCTCGACACCCCGGCGAAACGCTTCGATTTGGTGATGGGCGTCAACGCGCGAGCGGCGTTCCTCTGTTGTCGCGCCGTGCTGCCGGCCATGATCGAGCGCCGTTGGGGACACATCATCAACATGAGTCCCCCGTTGGATTTGTCGATGGTTCCCGGACGCATCGCCTATTCGATCTCGAAACTCGGCATGACGTTGCTCACGCTCGGCTTGGCGGAGGAAGTGAGGACGCAGAACATCGCCGTCCACTCGCTGTGGCCGACGACGATCGTGGAAAGCCAGGCATCGATCAACCACGCGCTCGGGAGTCGGGCTTTGTGGCGCAAGCCGGATATTCTCGTGGATTGCGTGCTGCGTCTGGCCCAAAAGGAACCGTCGGCGTCGACCGGCCAAGCGCTGCTCGACGAGGACTTCTTGCGCGCCGAAGGAGTGACGGATTTCAGCGCCTATGCCTGTGTGCCCGGTACGAATCCGCCACGCTTATCGTGGTCGATGCTGTCTCAGGGATAATACCTGTCCTGCGCGCGTCCGACTCTCGCAGCCGCCCTGCGCGGTCAATCCGCTTCGTTTCGAGGGCGGACGCGCACGGTCAGGGCGAGCAGTCCCCCCAAGAGCAAGGTAGCGGATAGCACCAGGTAGCCGACGGTGTAACTGCCGGTGACGGTCTTCGCGTGGCCGACGAGTTTCGGCCCGAACAGACCGCCGAGGTTGGCGACCGAATTGATCAGGGCGATGCCGCCCGCCGCCGCCGCCCCGCTCAGAAACGACGGGGGGAGCGTCCAGAAGATCGGCAACATGCACTTCATGCCCGTCAGCGTCAAGGCCACGGCGGCAACGAACAGCAGCCGCGAATCCAGCCCGGGTAGCGTCCATCGTTCCGACACCACGAGAGCAATCGTCCCCCAACCGAGCGCTGCCATGAATGCCGAAACGGCCACATGCCAACGCCGCTCGCCGGTTCGATCGGAGTTTCGACCGACGAGAATCATGCCGCACATGGCGATCGAACTCGGAGCCACCGCTAAGAGGCCGATCCAGAAGGCAGACCATTCGGGGAATTGACTTTTGAGGAAAGCCGGTATGTAGAAAGCATAGCTGTTGTCGCCGACGGCCACCGTAAAATAGATGGCGATGAGCAGCCAGACGCGATAGTCGCCAATCGCGGCGGCCAGAGAATGGCTGCGTGCGTGGGGCCGATGCTGGCGCTCGTTCTCGATTTGTTGAGCGAGCCAGGTTCGCTCCATCGGGGTCAGCCAGCGCGCGTGTTCGGGGCGATCCGTCAGGTAAGCGAACGTAACGAAGCCGAGCGCGACGGCGGGCAACCCTTCGAGCAAGAAAACCCATTGCCAGCCCCACAAGCCGTCCATCTGGTCCATGTGCTGAAGAATGAAACCCGAAAGGGGATTGCCGACCATCGGAGCGATCGCCCCGCCCAACATGAATAGCGACACGGCTCGAGCGCGTCTTCGCGCCGGAAACCAATCGTTCAGATAATAGAGGATGCCCGGAAAGAAGCCCGCCTCGGCGATGCCGAGCAACACGCGCAAGATGCCGAAACTCCACGGTCCCGTCGCAAACATCATCGCCGTCGAGATCAAACCCCAACTCACCAGGATGCGCGCGATCCACGCCCGCGCTCCCATGCGCAGCAGAATGAGATTGCTCGGAACCTCGAAAAGCAAATAGCCGACGTAGAACAGTCCGGCTCCCAGCCCATAGGCTTCCTCGTCGAGAACGTGCTGCTCATCGACCATCTGCAATCGAGCGATGCCGACGTTCGTCCGGTCTATCAGGTTGACGACGTAGAGCAGAAAGAGAAACGGCAGAAGCCGTAGCGAGATCTTGCGGAAGATCGTCTCGCCGCACGGTTCGATCCTCGCCGCTTCCACGCGATTGCTCTCATCCGCCATCCGCCGCCTCGCTTTTCAAAGTCCTTGGTGTCGTGCCTCCACCCGGCAGCTTACGCTGCCGGTTCGCCGTGCCACGCCATGCTTTCACCCGGCGGCTCACGCCGCCGGTTCGCCGGGGCGGAATACCTTCATTACTTCGTCGCCGTAGTGGTTGATGACCTTCACCGCGATTTTGCCCTTTTTCGGTGCTGCGAACGGCATGCTCTTCGTCGCATACAACTTCGACCACTCGGCCTCGTCGATTTCAGCGCGGAGAGCGCGTTTCAGCTTATCGTAGGGCTCGTCGCCACCGCAGAAATAGGCGTGACATTCACCAACAGGAGATCGCACCGGCTGCCCTTGATCGCTTCGAGAGCGGCCAACTTGATCCGCTCCGGCCCCACCGTGCCGAACTCCGGCCCGATGCTGACGCGCAACCCCCCTTGGACGCACCGCTTTCGCTGTACTCCCCTTCCCCCCTGGATATACTCGCCGGGAAAGGCATTGAGGCGGTCGAAATGGAGGCGTTCGTTCTTAACGGTGTTTTGCACTCCGACTTTGCGTAGATTATCGAGAATGACGCTCAGATAATCGCCTTCCGAGCGGGGGGCGTCCGCCCCCTGAGCCGGTGCCTCATCGCCCGCCGGCAACATGCGATGCGGCGACAGGCTCTCGACGGTGAACGGCCCGGTCACGCGGAGCACGCCTTTATCTTCATACTGATCGTAGAGCGTTTCCGTGTCGGCGTGTTTGCGGAAGGCCGCGTCGATCTCTTGGCGCGTCATACCCTCTTTTATATCCGGATTGTTGGCGATGCTCTTGAGCGTGACGTGCGGCACCTGTCTGTACACGAACCCTCGGCGAATATCCGGCGAACCGGCAGCGGTGCCGCACCCGGCGGCTGACGCCGCCGGTTCGCCAAGCCCCGGCGAACCGGCAGCGTTAGCTGCCGGGTGGAGCGCGCCGGCAATGCGGTAATAGGGAAACTTGGCCGCCATCAAGCGCGTCCGCGCCAACGCCAGCGCGACGCGGCTGGTGTCAATGGTGATCCAGCGCCGCCCCCACTGCTCGGCGACGTAGGCCGTCGTGCCACTGCCGCAGGTGGGATCGAGAACGAGATCGCCGGGATCGGTGGCCATGAGGAGGCAGCGCTGGATTACATCGGGCTGCGTCTGGACCACATAAACGCTCTCCGTTGATTTGCCGGAGGTATCCTCAAAAATGTTGGATGACCTTTTTATCGGATAATCACCATGAAATCGAACGAACCAGGGGCGGTCTCGCAATTCAATCCTCCCAGCGTTGACAAGTTGCTGTAACCCTCGCAGCGTCGTTTTCCAATGCGCATTGTGCCCTGCTTTGAACTTTTTCCCTTCTATATCAAACACCTGTTCCATGGAGGGAGCTCCCGCAGAAGTCAATTTGGAAAGGCAATAAACCTTCGCTTTCGCCGGTAGGAGGTTAGAAATTGACTAATCCGTCGCTTCCCGCCCCTCTTTAGCCGTACAGTGCGGACTTGGATAACCCATTTTAGGTCACGCGCAGGAAGTCGGCGGCGATCAAGTCGTCGAGTTGCCAATCGGCTACCAGTGATTCGGCGACGACGGTGGCGAACAGCGCGCCGCAGCCTCGGCAGGCTCGGTGCCAATTCTGTTGGTGTTGCCGCAGCGTCTCGCGGTATCGTTGGGCGATGAACGCATCGACGTGGATCTCGCGGACTTGCTCGGACTCGGAGTCGATGAGTCGAAGTGCGCCGTCTTCGGGCGGATTGGCGTCGGTGGCTGCAAGCAATTGAATGACGGCGGCCGCGGCCGCTCCTTCGGCGAACGTGCGCAGTGCGAGCATAGGCTCACCGATCCATAGGAGATCGCTGATGAGAACGCGCGCGGCGCGCGGTCGCCAGGCCGGACAACCGACTGCCATTCGATCCGCCAGACCACCGCGATGATTCAACGCGAAGTCGTCCCACAGCGACGGCGAGAGGTTGCCGTTGGCCAGCGGTCGAATCTCATCGCTCAACAGCCAAATCGCTCGACTGAATCCGGCGTTGGCCGCCGCCGTCGCCAGCAGGGCGGTCAGCCCCAGCGTCGCTCGCTCCTTGGCCGTGTCTTCCAAGGCCATCGACCGCGACACGTCCACCACGAGATCGAGATGCGGCGCGATCTCCTCGCGGTACAACTTGACGGTCAACTGATCGCTGCGGGCGAAGGCGTTCCAGTCGATGTGGCGAAGGTCGTCGCCGACTTGATAGTCGCGGTGATCCTTGAACTCCAGCGAACTGCCGGCTCGGTGTCCGAGGGCGAGTCCCGACGCGCCGCGCGGCGTCTGCCGCGGCGGACGCAAGGCATACCGCTGCCCCGCACGCTCTCCTTCGCTCAGATACGCTCGCCGTGCATTCATGCGATCTCCGGAATGGCAGTGACTCAGGCTGAAGTGGATAATCGCGGAGTTTGGGTTAGGGAGTAGAGAGCAACCTCCGTTGGAACACCTAGGCGATTGTACAGGTCGTTGAATCCGTGGCTAGTCGGCATCCGGGGAGGGGGATCGCGGCGCAGGCGCGAGAAGCGATCGATCTCTCCAGTCTTCTTGACACGTTCGCATAACCCTGCTTCCATTCATGCGGATACCAGAAACCGAGTGAAGTGGGATTATGACGAAGAAACTTTACATTGAGACCGTCGGCTGCCAGATGAATGTCCTCGACAGCGAATTGGTGGTCGGTTCTCTGAGGCGTCAGGGCTACGAACTGACGCACGAGGCGACCGACGCCGACGTGATTCTGTTCAATACGTGCAGCGTTCGCCAACACGCCGAGGACAAGATCTACAGCGCCCTCGGTCGGCTCCGCGGGCACAAGCAACGGCATCCCGACAAGGTAGTCGGTGTTCTCGGCTGCATGGCTCAGAAAGATCAGGACTCGATTCTGCGCCGCGCTCCGCACGTGGACATCGTGTGCGGGACCGGCCAACTGTCGCAGCTGCCGGAGTTGATCGCCGCCGTCAAGGAAACGCGAACGCCGCAACTCGCCCTCAGTCTCGAGCGCAGCGAGGCCTCGCGCCACGAGGTCGAACGCAGTTTCGAGAGCTACGATCCGCTGCGCGATCCGTCGATGAGGCCGTCGCCGTTTCAGGCATACGTCCGGATTATGATCGGCTGCGATAAGTTTTGCACCTACTGCATCGTGCCGAGCGTGCGCGGGCCGGAGCAGAGCCGACCGCCGGAACACATCGCCGCCGAAGTGCGCCAACTCGCCGCCGAGGGATGCAAGGAAATCACCCTTCTGGGTCAAACCGTAAACAGCTACGCATATCGCTATGCCGATGGACGAAGGGAACGCTTGAGCGATCTGTTGGCGCGCATTCACGGCACGCCGGGCATCGAGCGGATCAAGTTCATCACCAACTTTCCGCGCGACATGAGCGACGATCTGCTCGACGCCGTGCGCGAACTGCCGAAGGTATGCGAATATCTGCACGTCCCAGCGCAATCGGGCTGCAACGACATGCTCAAACGCATGAAACGGTTGTACACCGTCGAGTTCTACCGCGAGATGTTAGAGCGCTGTCGCGAGCGCGTGCCGGGGGTGGCCATCAGCAGCGATTTCATTGTCGGTTTCTGCGGCGAGAGCGAGGAGTCATTTCAGCGATCGTGCGACCTCGTGCGCGAGGGGGGCTTCAAGAACAGTTTCATATTCAAATACAGTCCGCGTCCCGGAACGAAGGCCGACGAACTGTATGCCGACGATGTGCCGGAAGAGATCAAGAAGCGCCGCAATAACGACCTATTGGCGATCCAAAATAGTGTCAGTCTCGCCGATCATCGCCGCCGCGTCGGACAAACGGTCGAAGTGTTGGTCGAAGGGCCGAGCAAGAACGAGTTAAAGGCGAGCGGAGGGCGTCAAACCAACGAATCCTCCGGTCCAAAGCAGTTGACCGGGCGAACGACGACGGATCACATCGTCGTCTTCGAAGGCAACGAACGACTGATTGGACGGACAGTGCAAGTGCGAGTCGAGGAAGCAACGGCATTCACACTGTTCGGCACCGTGGTAACACATGAACGGATCGGCGTGGAGTCGGAGCGTGTTGAGGTTCAGCCGGAGCTTCCATTGCCAGAGAAAAGCAATCGGCATAGTCTTCCGATGCTGTGATCCAGGGTTCGAATCAATCGAGGAGTAGATCATGGAGCAAACTCTTATGGGCCGAGTACGAACCGAAGTCACGGTTGAGAACCTGGGAGACCTTTGGGCCGTGGAAAGGGGCTACGCCGCGCCGGAACAAGCGCGGCGCATCATCGTGAAAGAAGCGCTCGTCGATACCGGAGTCACCACCTTGGCCCTGCCGACGCGGTTGATCCATCAGCTCGGCCTGAAGAAGGTTACCGAGAAGAGGGTAGTCGGCAGCAACGGCTCCCATCAAGTCGCCATCTACGACGCCGTTCGCGTCATCATTCAAGATCGCTTTTGTACGGTGGACGTAATGGAAGTACCGAACGAGGTGCCGGTCCTCGTCGGCCAATTTCCTTTGGAAATGCTGGATCTGGTCGTCGATCCCCAAGGCGGTCGCTTGATCGGCAACCCGGCGCACGGCGGCGAACACGTTCTCGAACTTTACTCGATTCGTCTGGCATCGGCTCCCGTTTGAGCTTATGCTGAGAGAGGTGATTGGGAAGGGAGAGGAGAAAAATGATGAATAAGCCGATTTCCGCCGCGGTAGCCGTGTACTTGCCGGCCGATCTGGTGGCAAAGATGGAGGAACTGAAACAAGATTGTAAGGAAGATCGAAACAAGAGCGTCCAGCAACTCATCGAATCATTCTGTCGGCGTTATGTGCGCATTCAGGAGGGGCATCGCTGGGAAATCGAACATGCGGAAGAACTGGAGCGTTCCTACATCGAACGCCCCAACGATTATGACGACGCCGAGGAGTGGGAGCAACTTTACAAAGAAGAGGAGAAAGGGCACCAACCGTGAAACGAGGTGAAGTCTGGGATGCGGACCTTTCGTTGCCCGCCAAACCGAGACCTGTTTTGATCCTTTCCCGCGATAGCATGCCAGCTTCGCGGCCTGAAATTACCGTTGCTTACTTAACCACGAAACCACGCAATCGACGGGTAGAAGTTACCTTGACCGTGGCAGACGATGGCGTCAAGCGCGATTCCGTAGTGAATCTCGATTCGATCAATACGATTTCCAAGAATTTGCTCGTCAAACGAATTTGTAAAATATCTCCGACCAAGATGGATGAAGTGAAAGAGGCCATTCTTGAGGCTTTCGACATGAAATAACCCTGGCTTCCTCTCCAACGATCGTGATATGCAACTGGAACAACTGCGAAGCTGCGTGGACTCTCTGACCGGCGCTCGAACCTTGATGCACAATTGGCGATTGCGCGATCCCGAACGGGGATGGCGTAACCTGACGGGACTCGCCGAGGTTCTGTCGCTCGATGGCCTGCGTGAAATCTGTACGCCGTTGGGGCGCTTGCTGCCGCGCTGTCCCGACCCGGACATGGCGCTGAACAACCTCGAACGCTTTCTCTCCAATCCAGCCGCCGCCGCCCAGACGCCGATTCTCATGGAGAATCGCGCGCGCATCCTGGAAATTCTCCTGCATCTGTTCAGTACCAGTCAACTTTTTAGCGATCTTTTGAGTCTGAATCCCGATTATCTCGACATGCTGCGCGTGCCACTGCGGCGGAGTCCGTGCAAAGACGAACTGCGGGCACAACTGCAAGACGAAGTCGATGCCGCCCACGAAGACTCCGCCGTCATGCGGGCCTTCCGTCGCTTTCGTCAGCGTCAAATGCTCCGCATCGGCTCCAACGACATTATCCGCGACCGCCCTTTGGAAGAGATCACGCGCGACATATCTCACGTCGCCGACGCGGCCATCGAAGTCGCCCTGGCGGTTGCGCTGCGTCAAGTCGGCAAACGCTTCGGCCAGCCTTTCAGCGAGACGGGAGAGCCGGTCGGTTGCACCGTATTGGCGTTCGGCAAACACGGCGGCGAGGAGTTGAACTACTCCAGCGACATCGACTTGATGTTCGTCTACTCGGACGAAGGAGCGACGCGCGGCTCGCGCATCACCAGTCTGGGTAACGACGAGTTTTTTGCCCGCGTCGTCGGCGAAGTGGTCCGTCTGTTGTCGTCGCACACCGATCGTGGCCATGCGTTCCGAGTCGATCTGCGCCTGCGTCCGGAGGGGCATCGCGGGCCGTTGGCGCGGTCGCTGTCCAGCACACTTTCTTACTACGACGCCATGGGGCGCACCTGGGAGAGGCAGGCGCTCATCAAGGTCCGTCCCGTGGCCGGCGATCTGGCGCTCGGCCAACGGTTCTTACAGAGTATCGAGCCTTTCGTCTATCGCAAATATCTGTCTTTTGCCGAGATCAACGAGATTAAAGCGATCAAACGGCGCATCGAACACAAAACCAACCAGGCGGGCGCGAGCAATTCCGAGGTGAAAACGGGACGCGGCGGCATCCGCGACATCGAGTTCACCCTCCAATTCTTGCAGCTCCTCAACGGCGGCGAGCTGCCCCAAGTCCGCCAGCGCAACACGCTCCTCGCTCTGTCCGCCCTCGAGCGCGTCGGCTGTCTGACCGATCAAGAGTATCGGGTTCTCGACGACTCCTACCGCTTCCTGCGCCGGGTCGAACACCGCCTGCAATTGTTGTTCGATCTCCAAACGCATCGCCTGCCCGACGATGAAGAAGAGCTGCGCAAGCTCGCCCTTCGCATGAATCAGAGTCAAGACCATCGGGGTACGGCGGTACTTCTCCCCCCCGACGACCGCGATTCCGATCCTCTCGCCTCTTTCCTCCGCGATTATCAAGATAAAACGGAGCCGACGAGACGCATTCTCGATCACCTGCTCCATCAGACATTTGCCGGTGAGGCGGAACAATCGGAACCGGAGTCCGATCTCCTGCTCGACACCAATCCCGATCCGGAAACGATCCGTGCCGTCCTCGGTCGCTATCCCTTCCGCGACGTGCAAGAGGCGTACCACAATCTCGTGCAACTCGCTCAGGAATCGGTGCCGTTCCTGTCCGCGCGCCGCTGCCGTCATTTTCTCGCCAGCATCGCCCCCTCTCTGCTGCGCGCCGTCGCCGACACGCCCGACCCGGACATGGCGCTGGTCAACCTCGAAAAAGTCACTCATTCGCTCGGTGCGAAGACGGTGCTGTGGGAGCTGTTCAGCTTCAATCCGCCGAGCCTGAAACTGTACGTCGATCTGTGCGCCTGGAGCCAGTTTCTCTCCGAAATTCTCATTAACAATCCCGGCATGATCGACGAACTGCTCGACAGTCTCGTTCTCAATCAGCGCCGCGGCGGCGACGAATTGCGCAGAGAGTTGGCCGATCTCTGCCGGGGCGCGGCGGACTTGGAGCCGATCTTGCACAGTTTCCAAGACAAGGAACTGCTGCGCATCGGCGTGCGCGACATTCTGCATAAGGATTCGATTCAGGAGACGACGGCGGAGTTGAGCGACTTGGCCGAGGTGCTGTTCGAGCAGATCGCCGCCCGGCAGTATGTGCCGTTGATGAAGCGCTACGGCGTGCCCATTCTTGCCGAAGGCGAGCGCGCCGGACAGACGAGCCGGTTTGCCGTTCTCGCCCTCGGCAAACTCGGCGGCCGCGAAATGAACTACCATAGCGATCTCGATTTGATGATGGTCTACGAAGGCGATGGCCGCACCGAACCGCCCGCCAACTCCTCGCGCTTCGACCGCTACGACATGACCGACAACTATCATTTCTTCACCGAATTGGCCCAACACATCATCAAAGGCACGAGCTATCAGGGGCCAATGGGTCGGCTGTACGCCATCGACATGCGCTTGAGGCCGACGGGCAAATCCGGCAGCCTCGTCATCCCGCTGTGCGAGTTTCGCCGCTATTTTATCACGCAGCAAGACAGCACCTCGCATCCCGAAGGCGGCGCACAACTGTGGGAGCGCCAAGCCCTGACGCGCGCCCGCATCGTCCACGGCGACGAATCGTTTGGCCGCGAGGTCATGGAGGCCGTGGCCGAGGGAGCCTACGGCTTGACCTGGCGACCGGAAATCGTCGACGAAATCCAGACGATGCGCGAACGCCTGCAAGCGAGCCGACCGGCGACGAATCTCAAACGCGGCCCCGGCGGACTGGCCGACATCGAGTTTCTCGTTCAGCTGTTGCAAATCAAATATGGCCGCGAGCGGCCTTCGCTGCGTCTGTCCAATACCTGGCGGGCACTGGAAGCGCTGCGCCAGGCCGGTTTGTTGAGTGATACCGAAAAGACCGATCTGACCGCCGCTTACAATTTTCTGTTGCGCGTGCAAAATCGCCTGCGCATCGTCCACAATCGCACGCTCGACGAATTGCCCGAGGCGGACGAGGAAATCGACAAACTGGCCCGACGACTCGGCTATGAAACCGGCTCGCGCTTTCTCGCCGAACTGGAACGCCACCGGACGCGCACGCGCGAACTGTTCTTGCAAACGCTGGAACGCGAATGCCAGGGTTAGCCGCGACGCGCAGCGGAGCGCGGGACCGACGCGCTCCGCTGCGCGTCGCGGCTAACCGACTCGCCGTTTTACAAAGAGACGAATTTGCGTAAATTACCCGTTGGTCGTTCGTCCCTCGGTTTCCCAGAGATGTCGTCATGTCCTCTCTCCGCGATATTCTCGAAGCGGCTCTCGTCGAAAATCCCGACGATTTGGCGACTCACAACGCCTACGCCGATTATCTGCAAGAACAAGGCGATCCGCGCGGCGAATTCATCGCGCTGCAACTGGCATCGGAAGATCCGCGACGGAGTGAAGCCGATCGGCGACGATTGCAAGAGCGGATCGACGAACGGTTGCAGGCTTATCGGCGCGACTGGGCCGGTGTCTTGGCCGACGAACTGTTCGGACCCATCGATGGATCGAGGGGGCCGAGGGCCGATCGAAGGCCGATTTATGACATCCGCTTTGCGCGCGGCTGGCTCGATTGTCTCGCTCGCCGGCAAGTCAATCCATCAAGGGAGCCGAGGGACTATCGAAGGCTGATTCAAGGCATCCGCTTTCCGCGCGGCGGGTACGATTGCTTCGCACACCAGGATGTCAAAGACTGCTCGAACGATCTGGGGCGGTTGATGTGCCGCGCGCCCGAAACCCGCTTGCTCCGCACGCTGATTCTCGAATACAACGAGGGTACAACCGCGGATCTTATCCACTCGCCCTATCTGGGCAATCTCCGCGTCCTCCAGATCGGTTCCCGCCAGAATCCTTTAGCAGAATTCGACGTTGATTTTGAACCGGAGACGGAGCTGGACAAACTCGTTGTCAAGCTCCCCCGACTTGAAGAACTGTACCTCCACCAAAGCGTCTGCCTGAGCGATCGACTTTTTACTCTGGAGAACCTAACGAACCTTCGCGTCCTGGAGGCTTCGCAAATAAACGACCGCAATTATCCGATTGTTTTGGCCTCCAATCCGGCATTCGGACGCCTGACGCATCTCTATCTGCGTGTGGAGCCAATAAGTCAATGCCTCGATCTCTCCGGCGTGCGGGCCATTCTTCACTCGCCACATCTGCGAAGCCTGACGCACCTGCATCTGCAGCGCTCCGATCTCGGCGACGTGGGTTGTACAGAAATCGTTACCTCCGGCATCCTCAAACGGCTCAAGGTACTCGATCTCCGTAACGGCGAAATCGGCGACAGCGGCGCGCGCACCTTGGCCGACTGTCCCGATCTTCGCAACTTGGAATTATTAGATGTGGGATGCAATGCCTTATCGCAGACGGGAATGGACGACCTGAGTCGCATTCTCGGCCCCGCCGTCCGCGTCGATAACCAACAGACGGCAGAACAACTCGAACGCCAGGCTTACCTGCGCGAGCCGGATTGTATTTAGCCGCGCCGTTCGTCCACGCCTAACCCCATGGCCAGAATGGCGACGAGAATGTGCTTGGCCGTCATCAGTGCCAGAATGGCGGGAATCGCGCCGAAGGTACAGAGCCAACCCGTGGCCAACGTCGTAACGATGGTGGCGGCGATCAGCGTCATCCGCACGCGCAGACGCTTGACGCCGTCATTGTCGTCGAGGGCAATCCCAGGCGTGCGAGGCGGCGGCGCTAATACAGCCATGCGCGTTTATCCGATTGATGGCGAAGCACGGGAGAGTCGCTTCAGAATCCGCGATCGAAGTCTCCTCCATTTTTATCGCAAAGGGCATTCGGAAGGCAAGAGAACCGTCGATATTGCGCGGTTTGTGGCGGCTTTTGGCTTGCTCTCACGCAGGATTGCGGTATGGTGAAACGAAGAGAGGACTTCGCCCCGTCCCCCTTTTTCCCACCGACGTTCGGCGAGCGCACCCATGAAACGCTTTCTCCTTCCTTGTCTGGCACTGTTCGTTCCCGGCCCTCTTCTGGCCGCTGGGCCTGTCGATTACAACCGGGACGTTCGACCGATTTTGACCGAACACTGCATCGCTTGCCACGGGGCGAAGAAGCAACGGGGCAGCTTCCGGCTCGATAGCGCCCAGGCTCTTCGCCTCGGCGGTAATTCCGGTCCTGCCGTCGTTCCCGGCAAAAGTGCCGCCAGCCGTCTCATCCTTGCCGTATCCGGCGGCAACGACGACATAGCCGTCATGCCTCCGAAAGGAGCGCGTCTCAGCACGAGCGAGATCGACCTGCTGCGGAGGTGGATCGACGAGGGCGCGAAGGTTCCGGCGGGCGAATCGGCCGGAGCTACTTCCGGGCAGAGCAATACCCCCGTCAAACATTGGGCATTTCAACCGATCCAACGTCCACCGATGCCCGCCGTCCGCGCCGCGCACTGGTGTCGCAACGACATCGACCGTTTCATCCTCGCCCGCTTGGAGAAAGAGAGGATAGCGCCGTCCCCAGAGGCCGACCGCATCACCCTGCTGCGCCGCGTGTCACTCGATCTGATCGGCTTGCCGCCATCCCTGAAAGAGATCGACGATTTCTCGAACGATAAAAGAGTCGATGCCTACGAGCGCGTCGTCGAGCGGTTGTTGGCCAGTCCTCACTATGGCGAGCGCTGGGGCCGGCATTGGCTCGACCTGGCCCGCTACGCCGACTCGAATGGTTACAGCATCGACTCGCCACGCTCGATCTGGAAGTACCGCGATTGGGTGATCGCCGCCCTGAACGACGACAAGCCGTTCGATCGCTTTGTCGTCGAACAGTTGGCCGGCGATCTGTTGCCTAACGCCACCAACGAGAATCGCATCGCCACCGGGTTTCATCGCAATACACAGATCAACGAAGAGGGCGGCATCGACCGCGAACAGTTCCGCATCGAGTCGATCGTCGATCGCGCGAACACGACGGGGACCGTGTTTCTGGGTCTGACGGTCGGCTGCTGCCAATGCCACGATCATAAGTTCGATCCGCTGACGCAACGCGAGTATTATCAACTGTTCGCCTTCTTCAACAATTGCGACGAGCCGACTCTGGAATTGCCGACGGCGGAGCAGGAGCGCAAGCGCCGCGAAGTCCGGACGCGATTGGCCGCCGTGGAGACGAAGCTGCGCGCGCTGGACACGGCGACGCCGGAGCGCGTGGCCAAATGGGAAGGGAGCCTCACTCCGGAAGTGCGCTCCACGTTGCCCGCGAAGCTGCAAGCTATCTTGGCCATCGCTCCCAATGGCCGCAACGCCCGCCAAGAGCAAGCGGTGATCGCGGCCTATCGCAACGCCGAACAAGTGCGCCACGCGGTCGGCGGCCTGGGTCAACCGTTGAATTACCTTGCCTCCGCTCATGTGGCCGCGATGCTGGAGCGCAAAAAACTTGAAAAACAGGTCGCCGAACTACGCAAAGAACTACCGTTCGTGCCGACGACGCTGGTACTGCAAGATCGCAAGACGCCCCGCGTCACGAACATTCTCCTGGGAGGCGACTTCCTGCGCAGGGGCGCGGCGGTGACGCCGGACGTGCCCCACATCTTACCTCCCTTGGCGAACCGGCAGCGTCCGCTGCCGGATAAAACCTTGGGCGATTGCCCCACGCGCCTCGATCTCGCGCGCTGGTTGGTCGATGGTCGCAATCCGTTGACGGCACGGGTGACGGTGAATCGCATGTGGCAGCAGTATTTCGGACTCGGCATCGTCGAGACGGAGAACGATTTCGGCACGCAAGGCACGCCGCCCTCGCATCCCGAATTACTCGACTGGCTGGCCGGCGAGTTCATGGCCCCCGCGGCTAACCGCGAAGGAATGTGGAGCATGAAACACATGCACCGCCTTATCGTCACCTCGGCGACGTATCGCCAATCGTCGCGCCATCGCCCGGAATTGGCGAGTATCGACGCGCGCAATCGCCTGCTGGCGCGGCAAAATCGACTGCGCCTCGATGCCGAGGTGGTGCGCGATGTGGCCTTATCCGCCAGCGGCTTGCTCCATCGAGCCGTCGGTGGGCCGAGCGTGTATCCGCCGCAACCCAACGGCGTCTATGCCTTCACGCAAGTCCCGCGCAATTGGCAGGCGAGCGCTGGAGCGAACCGCTATCGCCGGGGTCTCTACACCTTCTTCTGGCGTTCCGCCCCGCACCCCGATCTGACGGTCTTCGACGCTTCGGAGGCTCTGTCCACCTGTACGCGCCGCAATCGCTCCAATACCCCTCTGCAAGCTCTTACATTGCTCAACGACCAAGGTTTCTACGAGTTCGCGCAAGCGCTGGCGCAGCGCATCCAACGCGAATGCTCCGAGGACGACGGCGAACGCATCGCTTTCGCCTTCCGTCTCTGTCTGGGCCGCTCGCCGAGCGAACGCGAACGGCAAGCGCTCGAACGCCTGTTGCAAAGGCAAGCGAAAGCGCAGGATGCCTGGATCAGTGTAGCCCGCGTGCTGCTGAATCTCGACGAGTTCATCACGAGAGAATAACCCGCCCGCGGCGCAAGCAAGGGTAACTCTTCCCCTTGCTTGCGCTGCGGGCTGGCGAGAGAGCCGAGCTACTCGATTGCAACGCGGTTCATGGTGAAGGATAAGCCGATGAGACGACGAATCGTGGGACGAATACTCTGCCTAGCCGCGCTGGCATCCTTGGCCGGCTGCGGAGCGCGGACGGCTCCGGTGCCCGTCGAAGTGGTGTCGGTCCATGCCTTGACCGCCGAATGGCGAGCGCATGGAAAGCGGACTTTTGACAAATACAAGGGTAAAATAGTAGAAGTGTCTGGAATAGTTTCCTTGGCCACCAACGATACGAACGTGTTGCTGCCGCTGGTTCGTCTGGCGGACGAAGACGCCAAGAACCGATTCGCCGTCCAATGCTACTTCTCCGGCACGGACTGGGCCGCGATTCAACGGTTGTGCGAGGGGCAAAAGTTATCCGTTCGCGGTCAATTGATCGAATCGGACGGCGGCGAGCCAATGCTGCTCAATTGCCAACTACGGGAATTGGGAGAAAGTCCGGCGCTGGAGGCGACGATCGCCGGGTTGATCGAGGAGTATAAGACGAACGACAAGAAAATGGCGGAGAAATACGATTCGCATTGGCTTATCGTGGAAGGGTTCGTCGCCGAAATCGAAAGGCCCAAGGTAAAGAAAATCGAGGTGAAAGAGAACAAACAAATCGTCGAAAGCGAAGTCGCGGACGAGCATTGCTTTCGGTTCTATTTCAAGAGCGACGACAGCGCCGTTCGCGTGTGCGCGGTTTGCTGCGGATACCAAAACGACGACATACTCAAGAAGTGCGCCCTGGTGCGCGTGGGCCAGAAGATAAAAGTATTAGGCCGATGCGATAAAATTGAGTGGCGCGATAAGAAGCGGATCGAATTGACGCAAGGAAGATTTTTAGACAATTGAAATAGGTTTTCTACGCGGGGTGGATCTCGCCGCGCTCGACCCACCCCGCAATCGCGGCGTTCATCGCGGCAAAGCGTTGGCTCGCACGGATCGCGTCTGATATTGCCGCAGGTATTCCCGATGCGGGGCGTCGTCGGGATAGGATTGCCCTGGATCGTAGGGATAATTGCGCATGGCCTGAAACGGCAGCGGTTCGATCGTCGCGCCGTGGGCCGTGGACAGCCCCGTGTCCTTGCAGTAGCCCGTCGTTCGCAAGATAAAACTGCGTTTCCACCCTTGGGGCAGCGGCGGCAACGAGGACGCATCGAAACGGGCCGTCAGATCGTCGCCGGGACCGAAGACGACGAAACAATCGTCGCGCCGGCGCAGCAGCGCGGTGACTTCGCCGAAGCGGGTCAACCGCCCCGATTGACCGACCAGGGGCATGTCGTCGGCGCGATGGTAGTCGTACATCGTGGGCAGCCGTCCGTCGGGAGAATACTCGGCGGGAAGCCGCCCCGCCTTTAATTCTCCTTTTTGGACCTCTAAATGCGTCCATCGCACCGCGTCCATCTTGCACTCCGTCGCCACGAACGCCTGATCCCAATAAACGTGCATGTTGGTGCGTAGACGCAGGCGGCAGCGCGAACCGGTGAGCTTGCCGGTGACATCGAGCAACATCGTGCGCGGCGTGCCCGCCGGGAAGCCCGATTCGCCCAACGAATGCCATTTGCCGTTGTCGTCCTGTCGTTCCAGGATCGGCCATTGTGCTTCGATGCCGGCCTGATGCGCCGCCAAACTCGACTCCGGCCACGGATACTCGGTCCAACCGGCCAAGCACAGAACCAGCCGATCCTTCGGACCAAACGACGCCAAACGGTCGCCGAAATCGAGTTCGACCCAATGTTCCTCGGCAAAACCGATCCAGGCGCGCTTGGCGAAATCGTCCACGGCAATTCGGTCCCAACGTTGCAGCACACCCGTCACGTCGCGGCCCCGATGATCGCGCGCGGCAACGGGATAAATTTCTCTGTCGAAAGCAACGGGGCGCTGACTGGGCGGATCTCCCGAGGTGACAAATCGTTCGTCGGGATAGACCCGCACTCCGGGCGGGCGATCGACGACGACCAACTGGAGACTATCGAGATAGGTTGTCTCGTCCATCGGTTCGGCGAATTTGAGGATGTATTGACCGTCGCGTGCCACGAGCTGGTCGGCCTCAATGGCGACCGATTCCTCGGAGCGCGGCGGGCGATGGGAGCCGTCGGGGCCGGTTTCGCCGACCGACCCCGCGCCGAGAAAGTCGGCGACGAAGACGAAGCGCTCGCCGTTCCAGGTGTACAAAATGGGGCACGAACCTGGAAGTCGATTGTACTGTGGAAGGAGAAGCGGTGCGCCGGGCAGGAGGTTCAACTCGGCCTGCCAGGTTCCATCCGGCCAGCGCAGTCGTAGGACATCGGCGCGCGGCCGCGGTCCCACGCCGAGAAGCAGCGGCGGGCGGGATTGCCCCAGACCGGCCGAGAGGGTGGTGTATTCTTGCCCCGCCCACAGCGTCTTGGACTGTGCCACGGCCCAGGTTCCCACCCCGTCGGCGTTGCAGCGCGCGCGGTTTTGTCCCTGGTTCATATTGTGGCCGCGCAAGCGAACCGCGAGGCCACGATTGCCGTTGCCGCGATGGAGATACAACTGCAAGCCTGCTTTGTCCGAGAGAACCAGCAGGTCGGGCGCGCCGTCGCCGTTGAAGTCGCAAACCGCCACACCCACCGCGTCTTGAGGCCACGCCGGATCGTCGCCGTATTCTTCCTTCGCCCAAATCAGCTTGCCTGCTTTGTTGTGCAGCACGACGAGTCGCCCCTCGCGGCTGACGCCGACCACATCGGTCCAAGTATCCATGTCGAGATCGACGGCGACGGCCTGGCGCAGCGGCGGGGCGTCTAGCGGTTCGATTTCAAACCATTCGGCGGCGTGGTCCTGTCCGCGAATGTGGCGATTCAGCAGCAAGCGTGGCGACTCGGCGACGGGAAGCGCCAACAGCTCCGATCGGCCATCGTGATCCACGTCGATTACCAGCGCCCCATTCCACAGGTTGCCGTTCAACTTGGCGTTCGATAGAGTCGTTTGGCGAAATTTCAAGAGGCGGTCGTTCGTAACCACGACCGGAGGCGCGCCGTCGCGCAGCAACAAGAAATCGAGATCGCGGTCGCCGTCCATGTCGGAAGCGGCCATGCCGACGCTACCCCCCGCCGTGCCTCGAAAGGCGGATAGATCTTTCGACCCATAGCGGAGCTTTAATGGCGGTTCCACCGCGCCGTCCATCACCGGCGGCGCTTCGCCTTTTGCCAAGAACACCATCGCATTCCCCGTCGCGCCGCTTTTGGCCCCCGAAAAGCGTTGCAGCGCCTCGGCCACTCCAGCAGCATATTGGTGAAGCACAAGATCGAGATCGCTGTCTTGGTCGAGATCGACCGATGACGCCGTGAGGAACACGCCGCGCAGCTGCGCTAAACCCGCCGCCTCGGTGACATCTTCAAACTTACCCTTGCCAGTATTGCGGAACAAATACACCTTGTCCACTCCGGTTAGAAGCAGATCGGGGTTGCCGTCGTTGTCGAAGTCGCCGACGCAACATCCCAACGTCGCCCGCTCGTCGCGCAGGCCCGCCTCGGAGGTGACATCGACGAAACGCCCTCCGCCCTCGTTGCGCAGCAGCACGTCGCGCAGGTTGCCGTTGTTCGTCACCGCGCCGGCCAAGAATACGTCCGGTTTGCCGTCGCCGTTGTAGTCGAGAACGGCTATCGTCGCGCCGAACCGTTCGCGCGCTTTGCGCCGTAATTGTGCGATGTCGTCGTCCTTGAAGTCGGTCGATTTCGCCCAGGTCGCTTTGTCCGGCGGTGCCAAATGAGCTGCAGCCCAAGAGGCGACGGTGCTGAGATTCATCGCCGATTCATCGCAGCGCTCGAACTTCGGCAGCGGACCAACGAATGGCTTGGTCTGGGTTTCGCTGCTTCTCCCGATGACCTCGGCGTAGTGGCCCATGCGGCTGAACTTGATCTCAGTAATCGTATCCCAATCCGCTCGCCGTAGGGCTTCTCCTCGATCCGACAATTCGCGTCCTTTTTGTGGATTATCGCGCATCAGACGCTGCGATTTGCCGTACAGCGCCCCACGCAGGTAGGGATCGAGCGCCAACGCCTTGTCGAAGCATTTGATTTGCTCGTCCGGATCGGCGGCTTTGGCCAATCCCAGCCAATACCACGAATAGGCGTCGAGCGGGTCTTTGCGAACGACGGCATCAAAGTGATCGAGGGCGACTTTCGGATCCTTCTGATAGATCAGCAAGATTCCGAGGCAGAAATGGGCGTAGGGGTTGTCCGCGTCCTTTTTCAATACCTCCTCGAAGACGGTTCGACAGCGAGGCAGCTTCGACGGATCATCGCCGCCGGCGTTCAACAGCGCGATGCCCAGATTGATGCGTCCGGGAAGCCAATCCGGAGCCATCTTCACGACTTCCTCGAACACCGGAATGGCTCCGGGATAGTCGAACCGCTCCATCAGACCCACGCCGCGATTGTTGACCTCTTGCACCGCTTCCATGTCCGGCTTGGAACCCAGCGCATACCAGCCCAGTAGTCCCAAGCCGCCGAGCAGCACCAGCGATAGACCCACAATCGCCAGAAGCCAGCTTCGCTTCCTTGCCCTCGGCTTGACGTTCGATCCAAGATCCTGCGGTGGTGTGGGCGGTAGATTGGAAATGTACCGTTCGTCGCTCATGGTCGATTCCTCGCGGATAAAAATTAAATGAAGCAACCGGCCGACTCCGGCGAACACCCCAGCCCGGTCGATTTCGCTATCTTATCATTCGTAACGCCCTTGGAATCGGGATGTCGAATCGTGGACGCACAAATCGAGAACCGTGAAGTGGAATCGCCCCACCGTCCCCGGCGGCGCTGGTTGAAGCGTCTCGGCTGCTCTTTGCTGATTTTGGCATTGCTGCTGGTATTGGGCTATCTGTGGGACAGCCGAAAGCAGAGCGATAAACTCCAAGAAATGCTGGCCGATCTCGATCGCCGCGAACCCGGTTGGCGGCTCGAAGACCTCAATGCGGCCCGCGAGCCCATTGCCGAGAACGAAAACAGCGCGCGCACCCTGATCGCCGCCGCCGACTTGTTACCGCGCCAATGGCCGCCGAAGGAGTTCTTCACCCGATTTGAGAATCTGCCTCCGCAGACGCAGCTTTCACCGGCCGATTTAGCACTCTTGAGATCGGAATTGTTTCGTATTCAGCCCGCCGTCGAGGAAGCTCGCAAGCTGGCCGACATGCCGCGCGGACGGCATCGTCTCGAATATGCGCGGAATCCCATCGCCACGTTGCTTCCCGATCAAAGCAGGTGCCGAGAAGTGTATAACGTTCTGTATTACGATTGCCTGCTGCTGAATCAGATCGAGGAGAGCGAAGGCGCGCTTCGGAGTTGCCGGGCGCTGCTTAATGCCGCGCGCTCACTTGGCGACGAGCCGATTTTTGTTTCGCAGCTGATCCGAACGTCCGGCGTCTTCCGAGCCTGCCATGCCACCGAGCGGACATTGGCCCAAGGCGAACCGCCTCCCGACGGCACGGCTTCCCTGCAAAAAATGTTTGAGGAAGAGGATGCCTTCCCCGGTCTTCTCCTCGCTCTGCGCGGCGAGCGAGCCTGCCTGAATCAGGTCATCGAGTGCGTGAAGCGCGGCGAGGTTTCCATCGACGAACTGGCCCAATCGCGCTCCAACTGGGCCGAAAGAACCGTGAGACAATTGTATCGCATGGACGCGGGGCAAGATCATGCCCTCTTTCTGTCTTTAATGGCGCAGAGGATCGAGGATGTGCAGCATCCGATGCACGAACAGGCCGCTCTTGAGAAAGAGTTCGACAGCAACGTGAAGAAGCTGCCGAAAAACGCCGTCCTCACTCGGCTGTTAATCCCGGCGACAATTAAAATGGGCGAATCGGATCGGCGCAAGCATGCCGCGCTCCGCTGTACCATTGCCGCCCTGGCTATCGAACGCTATCGCCAAGCGAAAAAAGCCTGGCCGAACGATTGGGCGCATCTGTGTCCGGCACATCTCGCCGCCGTGCCGGTCGATCCCTTCGACGGCAAGCCGTTGCGCTATCGCCGCGTTGCCGACGGCTTCGTCGTCTATTCGGTGGGGGCGGACGGCGTCGATAACGGCGGAGCATTGAATCAAGGTTTCAATACCGCACCCGGCACGGACATCGGCATCCGTCTGTGGGACGCCGCCCAACGCCGTCAAGCGCCGCCGGATAATCGGAAAGCGAAGTAAACGACCATGGAAACACATGAATTATCTTCCGCCGTTGTGAAGCCGCGCCGCGTGGGGTTGCGGTGGTTGAAGCGCTTCGCCTTGGCCTTGCTTGTTGCCGTCGATGTCCCCGCCATACGTCAAGTGTGGCACCATTACAAGGTGACGACGAAACTTCAAGAAACTCTTGGGGAAATGGACCGCGCCGAGCCAGGCTGGCGTTTGGACGAAATCGAGGCCCATCGCGAGCAGATTCCCGACGGCGAGAACGGCGCGCGCGTTGTGTCAGAGGCGGGAAAACTACTCTCCCGCGATTGGCCTCCTAAAGAAATCGCTGAAATAATCAATCGAGCGCGTGGGAACGAACCACTGGAACCAGAAGAGTTACGTCGTTTGACGAAGGAGTTGGATGCACAGCGTCCAGCGCTGGAGGAAGCTCGGAAACTTAGCTTCCTTTCCAAAGGTCGCCATCACATCGAATATGCTCGCGATATCCTCGGCACGCTGTTGAAAGATCAATCGAAAGTTCCACTCGTGACGCTACTGCTACTGGGCGATGCGTTGCGGCATGAGGAACTTGCGAACTCGCACGAGGCACTTCTCTCCTGCCGTGCTGCTTTCAGCGCCGGTCGTTCCATCGGGGACGAACCGCTGGCCGTTTCCCAATTGATCCGCAAACGAAGCATCGTTTTATGTTGCCGCGGGATCGAACGCGCCTTGGCCCGAGGGAACCCTTCGCCGGTAGTTTTGAGTGAACTGCAAAAGCTACTTGTTGAGGAGGATGAATTTCCCGATCTCATGGTCTGTGCGCGAGGCGAGCGAGCCGCTTGGCAGACCATGTTTGAAGCAATGGAGAACGGCGAAATATCTCCGAGCGATCGCGGCGATTGGAAGGCGATTCTGTCTGGCCCAATTTTCCGCGATCAATTGCGCGAGGAACACCCTTTGATGTTGAAACTATCGAATCGTTGGCTGACCATCACGTTGTTGCCGCCCGAGGAACAAGTCCAAGGCGAACAACAACTTCAGTTCACCGTGGATCATTTGCCCGATTCTGCGCGCATGACGCGATCCATAATGGTCCCCGCCGTTGCCATAGTCGGCCGTAGCTCACGTAATAAACATGCCCTGCTGCGATGCACGGTGGCCGCTCTCGCCGCCGAACGCTATCGCAAGCAGCGACAAAGTTGGCCCGATTCTCTGAATCACCTTTGTCCGCTCTTCCTTCCCGCCGGGCCGCGCGATCCTCACGACGGGGAGATACTACGCTATCGACGGCTCGACGACGGCGTACTCATTTATTCCGTCGGTCCAGATAGGATCAACAATAACGGCAATCTCGATCCTAAAAATCCTAATCCACCCGGCACGGACATCGGCATCCGTCTGTGGGACGCCGCCCAACGTCACCAAGCGCCGCCGGAAAATCGGAAGGTCAGATGAAAGAAAAAAGCCGCGTCGCCGGCGAGCAGATAGCTTGCCGGCGGCACGGGTGGGAGAGAGGCGGGCGAAGGCGAGATGGTTAGTAGAGGTTGAAGCTGGTGATGGTCTCGCCGCCGGAGGCGGTGCCCAACTGACCGAGAACGCCGATCGGCAGGCGGGCGCTGATGAAACGAACGGAACCGTCGCCGAAAGCGAAGTTGCAGCCGGCGATGTGGAAGCTGTACGTTTCGTTGATGTTGTCGCAATTCATCGAGCAGGTGTCGAGTGCTAAGTTGCCGGAGTGCGTACCCGTGGCCGGATTGGAACCCTTGAGTTTCAGGTTGCCGTTGGGATCGGCCCAACGCGCTTCACCCGGATCGAGGGTACCGACCAACTGCTGACCGGGGCCATATTGGTTCGGTCTTCCGGCACTTTCGACGAACATGATGGTGTTGCTGGTGCCGTCGGTGATATCCGAGATACGGCAAGCGCCGAGACGACCGCGGCGCAGAATGCCCCAGAACATCGGGTAGATGAAGTCGGCGCTGGCGGGCATGCCATTGGCGACAGCGGTGTTGGCGGCCGACTGTTGCGCCGCCGTGAAGAATGACGGATTGGCGTAGATCAACCGAGGATCAGTCTCGTTGACGCCCCAATAATCGGCGACGGCACCCGGAGCGCCGGGATCGGGACCGGTCTCGGTGACGGGCATCTCCATCATCGACGTATCAATGCGAGGCTGAAGCGGGGTGGAAGGACAATTGAAGATTTTGACCTGGACTGCGATGGCGGCATTGTTGACCGCGTCGGACCAGTTGGCGGTGTAATTGTACATGCCGGCCAACTGCACTTGCTCGGTATACGGCAAGATCAAGGCGTGCCACACCACGGCATAGGGCCAGGTGTCAACCAAGGGACCGCCCGCAGTCGTGCCGTTCGTCGTACCCAAACGCTCGTCGCCGATGGGGAACGTCTTGTTGGCCCCTTCGTAATTGAGACAGGCCAACGCCAGCTGCCTCATGTTGTTCGAGCATTCCGTCCGTTTGGCCGCCTCGCGCACTTTCTGAATGGCGGGCAGCAGCAATCCGATCAGCACCGCGATGATGGCGATCACCACCAGCAATTCCACCAGGGTGAAGCCTGGCGCTTTACGACTCACTCTCAGACGCATCAGAAAACCTCCTCAATGTAGTGGAAACCAGAACACAAAAATCTTCTTTGGGCGGGTCGAGGAACGAGACTCACAGTTGGGCGAAAGTGGGTCTCGTTCCTCGACCCACCCCCTACGAACGAGCAAACGACTCTTTCTATCGCGTACTCTCGATTAGTACGCTCGATAGTCCGAAATAATCTCGCCACCTCCTCGCGTGGCCAACGCCCCGATGACGCCCGGAGGCGTGTTGGCAGCGATGAATCGAACCGAACCATCGCTGAAGGCGAAGTTGCAACCGGCGATGTGAAAGCTATAAGTCTCGTTGATGTTGTCGCAATTCATGGAACAGGTATTGAGTCCGTAAGTCGCCATGGGCATGGTGTGCCCGGTGGCCGGATTCGACCCTTTGATTTTCATGCCGCCGTTCGGATCGGCCCAGCGTGCCTCGCCGGGATCGACGATGCCGACGAGACGTTGCCCCGTCATATATTGATTGGGCCGTCCGGCGCTCTCCTGACACAAAATGGTGTTGGAAGTGCCGTCGGTGATGTCGGCAATGCGGGTGACGCCCAATCGACCGCGGCACAAAACGCCGGTGAATTGTGGATAGAACGCGCCGTTGGCGGGAGCGTGGGTTGCGAGGGCTTGCTGAGCCGCGGCCACTTCGGCGGCGGTGAAGTACGTCGGAAAAGTGACGACCAGACGGCAATCCGTGGCATTGATGCCGAAGTAATCGGTGACGCCGCCAGGGGGACTTGGATCGGGACCGAGCAAACCTCCCGGCAGTTCCATCGTCGTCGTATCGACGCGCGGCTGCTGCGGCGTCGATGGGCAGTTATAGATTTTCACCTGAACCGAGATGGCGGCATTGTTTACCGTGTTGGACCAGTCCGCATTATAGTTGTAGATCGCCGCTAGGTTGCCTTGTTCGACAAAGGGCAAGATCAGAGCCATCCAATTGACGGCGAAGGCGTTCTCCGGTAGCGCGGTGTCGCCGTCGTTGCGGGCATCGCCGACCGGAAACGATCTATTGGACGACTCATAGTTCATGCACGCCAAGGCGATCTGTCGCATGTTGTTCGAGCATTCGGCGCGCTTGGCCGCCTCGCGCACCTTCTGAACCGCGGGCAGCAGCAGACCGATAAGAACCCCAATAATGGCAATCACTACCAACAGCTCAATCAAGGTGAATGCCGGCGAACGTCGAGCATTTCTCAATCGCATCGCATTGCCTCCGGGCGAAGTCACAGCCGATCGTACCAACGAATAAATGAGTCCTTTAGCGCGGCGCGTTCGTGTTGCCTCGATACACCTTTACAATCTGGCATTCGTTCAAATTCACCGTGTTTCCCTTATGTCCTTCGCACATACCCACCACGACCACCTGCGAGCCGCCCTCCAGGCGCGACATCAAACCTTGCTGGTGCAACGACATCGCGGCTTTGAGCGTGCAGGTGATCGTGGCGTTCGAGCGAGGGACGCTTAACACGACTACAGGAGGCGATTTATCGTCGAATGTTCGACCGACCGATCCCGTCACCTCCAGGATGTGTTCGGCCAATTCTGTTTTGGCGGACGCGGCGTTGGCTTGAAAGCGCTGCGCTAGTTCGTAAGCCTTGAGCTTGGCCGACGCGGTCGGAATAGTATCGGGCCGGTACGACGGACTGTTGATGAAGTTGGCCAGCAAGCGGAAGCCCCCAAAGCCGAGTACGCCGACCAGGGCAACCGTGCAAGCCCATTTGACGGGTTTTATCCAGGGACTCGGCTCATCGTCGTCGCGCCTGCGACGAGATTGCGAGCGCTTTGGCGTGGGCTTGGGTTTGGTGGGCATCGGGTTCGATGGGGCCGGAGACGGACGCGGTGGCACGACGGGAGGATTACTCGTCGCCGTCGCCGCCCAAGCCACGGTCGAGGCTGTCGCGGATTGGCTCGACTGCTTGGCCGTGCCTTCCCAGGCGTCCAGCGCCTTTTGTTTGGCCGCAGAGAACGCCTTGTCGTCGGGATTCAACGCGATGGCCTTATCGAAATCGGTCGTGGCCTGGGCATAGTTCTTCGTGGCCAACCGACAAAGGCCGCGCTGATAGTGACCCGCGGCGCTGCGCGGACAATGGCGCAAATACTCCGAAAGCTCGGCTTCGGCTTCGGACGGCTCTCCGGACTGCCGCAACGCCACGCCCAGCTGCAACCGCGCCTCGTGGAAGTTGGGCGACAACTTCAACACCTTGGCGAAGGTTCGCGCCGCCTGTTCGTGCTGTCCCGAATGGGACAACAAGCGCGCCAACTCCGCGTGAAACTTGGCATCGTTGGGGCGCAGGCGAATCGCTTGCCTCACGTCGGAGAGCGCCTCGCCCAGCGCGCCCGTCTTGAACCGAGCCGTGCCTCGCAGCATATAGGCGCTGGGCAATTGTGGATCGAAGCGAATGGCATCGTTGGCCTCGTCGAGCGCGCGCTTCGGATTACCCATCCGCATGTAGACCAGACCGCGCAAGACGTACAACACCGCTCGTTCCGGCTCGATCCGCAACGCTGCGTTGCAATCGAGCAGCGCTTCGTTCAAGCGCCCTTGTTCGATGTAAATGCTGGCTCGTCCCAGATAAGCTTGCGTGCATTCGGAATCGAGAGCCAACGCATCGCGGAAGAACTCCAAGGCTTTTTCCTTGTGCCCCGCGGTGCGATGGCGTTCACCGCGAAGCGCTAGGGTCGCAGCCTCCTCGGCAGTGGCGACGAGATCTTTGACGGGCGGTTGGACAACATCGACGGGCGGCGGTTCCAGGCGAGCCTCCGGCGCTGGGGCCGGGGCACTTGGAGTCACTTCTTTGGGGCTAGCGGTGACTGGGGCCGGCCGGGCATCCTCGACGAGGATCGGGGCCATTTCGTCGGGAAGAATCGGCTGCGCGGCCAAGTCGGCGGGAGACGGTAGCGCTTCGACTCGAGCGAGAGGTAGAGTCGGCGGCGAGTCCGGCGCGGTAAGAGGCGCTGGCTTCTCCGGCGCGAGAAGGGAGAGGAACGATTCCGGCGGGCGCGCCGCCGCAAGCGCCCAGGGCACGGGAGGCATCGGCGGGGCGGGCAATCCGGGATGAGCCAGCGAGCTTTCCAGCCAACGCTCCATGACATCGGCGAAGCGCTCGAAAGTCTTCCGCCACGCTGCCAATTCGGTCGTCAGCCCTCGGGGCAACGCCACTTCGACTTGGAGTTTCAACGGCTCGGCCGATGCCTCGCCTTCTCCAGAAGCAGACGCAGCCGAAGGCAAGGACGCATTGCCTTGGGTGTTCGATGCTTCCATGATCTCCTCGAAAAGCGTCAATCGTTGCGATACCGACACAGTCAATGCCCGATCCAGTAAGCGAGAAATCATTCCTTCGATTTTGGAAGTTACAACCGATCCGACTCGCCAGGCACGCTCTGAACGCCACATACCTTTTCGTCGAACGTACTCACCGCGAGTACAAAGAGATGCTAAGAACCGAGTGTGAAGCAACGATGTAGACCAGAGGCAAAGGAAGTGAAGGTTCGGAGTAGGTTTCTTCGTGCGATTGCCTGAATGATTCGTACACCGGGCCGCGAACATTCCCATTGTCGGCTGGGTCTCTCTCGTGCCAAGATGAAAGGCGGACACCGTTTACGGGAGAAACGACCGATGGCCCTGCGAGAGCATTCGTTCCGGCATCTGTTGCCGACCTTCATCATTCCGTCCGGCACGCAGGTCATACTCACCGTGGATAAACCGCTGTCCGACGGCACGGTTCGCCAGCGAGGCAGCGTGGCCGTTGTCGAGCAAAGTCCGCCCGATAATCGCTATGCCTATACCCTGCGCTTCGCCGATGGACAGTCCGTCGAGGCGCAATTCCGCGAGTTGACCGTCCGTCGCAAGGAGGTCGAGGACCAACTCGTCCTTACGAACGAAGATTTACGTCCCTGGATTATCTACCGTTGTCGCATCGGCTCCCGCGCCTTTGGGCTGGCCACGGAGGATTCGGACGACGACCTGCGCGGCATATACTTGCCGCCGGCGAGGCTGCACGAATTGGAGGCTCTGTTGGATCGAGCCTATCGGGAATCGCGCCTTCCCGAAGAGCGCGACCGTCGAGCCATCCACGACTTCCTGGTCGAACATCGCTTGCGAGAATCTCGACTGGTGGATTGACTCGCTCGCATTCAGCCGGCTAACGAAGTAGAATGAGCCAAGACATGAGGAAAGGAGGAGCGATATGAGTGCTATTTTTGTGGGAGGCACGCTCAAGCTCGATGGGACGTTGGAACTCGATCGGAAGCCCGAACTGGCACCGGGCCGGGTGCAAGTAATGCTCGAGCCTCTCCCCGATTTGCCGTTGGAGGATCCGTTTTGGCAACGGATGCGGACGATCTGGGAAGGGCAAAAAGCACGCGGCTTCGTACCGCGCAGCGTGGAAGAAGTCGAAGCGGAACGCCGGCAGGTGCGCGAAGAATGGGACGAACGGATGCGGCGCATCGAACGGACGCGCGCTGAAGCAGAGTCTATTCGCACCGCTCGGGAGGGCGGCGAATGATCGTGTGCCTCGATGCCAATTGCGTCATCTACCTCGTCGAAAGGAACCCCCGATGGGGACCAAGACTCGCGGCTCGGCTGGCCACGCTCCGAAGCGCAGGCCACTCGCTCGCCATTACGGACCTTGCCCGAACCGAATGCCTGGCTGGCCCCTTGTTTAAGGGAGATGCTTCCTCAATTGCGGACTTTCAGGCATTCTTCAACGATCCCGATATTCGTATATTGCCGCTGACCGCGGCGGTGTGCGAAAGGGCGGCGCACTTACGGGCCGTCTCCAACTTCCGGTTCGCCGTTCCCGACTGTCTACACCTTGCCGCCGCCATTGTTCAAGGTTGTGGGCTTTTCCTAACCAACGATGCGCAGCTGCGGCACTGCATCGACATTGCAGTCGAGATTCTGTAAGGGTGACGAACGATTGGGAACGAGGAGAATGTCAACGAAGCAAGCGACTGCGCAACGATTCGAGAGATACCCCGACTTCCTCGAACTACCCAGGAAGCTGCCAGCCGTGTGGAAGCGCGTCGAGCGTTTCGGCCGGAGTCGGAAATCGTTCACACCGTCTGCTGTTGGGGAACCGGTATCGGTTCCAGGCGAATAATATGCACCAACGATACGACCTCGTAACGATCGAAGTAGGGATCGGTTTCGGGAACGCGCAGTCCGATGAGAACGACGCGCTTGCCGATCCAAAGGAGCGGGCGGTCTCTCACTGTGATGTCGTAGGTCTTTCCGTCGGTTGTGACGATGCGGAACGGCTGAAACGGTTCCTTGTTCAATTCCGATTCCAGATCCTGGGGAGCTATCATGGTTGCCTTTCCTTCGACACAATCCGGATGAGTGAGGATGGATGCCAGGAATCATCCTACGCCAAAATGTCGCTCACGACTTCGCCGTGAACGTCGGTCAGCCGGAAATCGCGGCCGCTGTAGCGGAAAGTCAGGCGTTCGTGGTCGATGCCGAGGAGATGCAAGATGGTCGCATGGAGATCGTGAACGTGAACGCGCTTCTCGACGGCGGTGCCGCCGAACTCGTCGGTCGCGCCGTGGATGTGGCCGCCCTTGACGCCGCCACCGGCCAGCCACATCGTAAAGCCTTTGCTGTTGTGATCGCGTCCCTTGCTTCCCTGCGAGGCCGGAGTGCGGCCAAACTCGCCGCCCCAGATTACGAGCGTCTCGTCGAACAATCCACGACTTTTGAGATCGTGTAAGAGTGCGGCAATCGGTTGGTCGGATTGTTTGGCGTGGTCGCGATGATTGAGGATGTCGCCGTGATCGTCCCACGGTTGGCCGTTGCCGTAGTAGATCTGCGTCATGCGCACGCCGCGCTCGGCCAGACGGCGGGCGATGAGGCAGGCGTTCGCGAATTGTCCTTCGCCATAGCGCTGTCGCGTTCCCGTTGTCTCGCGCGTCAGATCGAATGCCTCTTGCGCTTCGGTCTGCATACGGAAGGCCATCTCCAGCGAGGCGATGCGGGCTTCGAGTCGATCGTCGTGGCCTCGCTCTTGCAGGTGGGCGGCGTTCATCTGCTGCAAAAGATCGAGTTGGCGACGTTGGGCGTCGCGCGGGAGATGGCGATTGGCGACGTGTTCGATGACGCTTTTCGGATCGAGGCGCGAGTTATTGATGTGCGTGCCCTGATAGATGCCGGGCAAGAAACTGTTGCTCCACAGCTGTGGGCCGACGACGGGCTTGCCTGGACAAAGGACGACATAGCCGGGCAGATTTTGATTCTCCGAACCAAGTCCGTAGCTGAGCCACGATCCCATGCTGGGCCGTGTCGGTTGCGTCTCGCCGGAGTTCATCATCAACAGCGATGGTTCGTGATTGGGCGTGTTGGTGTGCATCGATCGGATGACGCAAATATCGTCGATGCAGCGGGCGACATGCGGATACAATTCGCTGACTTCGATGCCGCTTTGGCCGTACTTCTGAAACTTGAACGGGGACGGCAGCAGCTTGCCCGCCGCCTTCTCGCGCGTCGTACCGTCCTTCGATTGGCCGGTGTATTTCGCCAGCGCCGGCTTGGGATCGAAGGTATCGACTTGCGAGGGACCGCCGTTCATAAAGAGGAAAATGACGCGCTTGGCGCGGGGCGGATAGTGCGGCGCTTTCGGCGACAACGGATTACTCGAGGCCGCCGCTTGCGAAGTCGAAGCAAGCATGCTCGCCAATCCCAAGGCACCGAAACCGTTGCCGAGACTGCACAGCATTTGTCGGCGGGACATCGCAAAAGTTGGAGATGCGAACATGGGTTGACGCTCCGTTAATGCAAGTTAATGAACTATCATCAGCTCGTAGCGCCAGCGACGGGCGCTGCGCCCGTCGCTGGCACTACGAGCTGATGAACTCGCGCTCAATCGACAAAAGCAAACTCGTTCGCGCTCAGCAACACTTGAGCGTATTGCTCCCAACGGCTGAGCGCGGCTTTCTCTCCGCTCTGGAAGAACGCCAATCCCATCTGTACTTCTCGATCGCTGGCGGATCGACCGAAGACGCGCAGGAATGCCTTGCGAATCCGAGCGGCGTCGTCCTTCTCTTCGCCGGCCAGCTTCGCGGATAAGCTGCGGGCGCGGGCGATCATGAATTCGCTGTTGAGAACGAACAGCTGTTGCAGCGGCACAATGGTCACGGGACGGGCGGCGCTGGTGATGTTCGGATCGGGGAAGTCGAACAGACGCAGCAAGCCATCGAGATTGTGCCGGCTTATTTTTCCGTAGAGGGTACGACGTTTGTTGCCGATGTTACCCAGGTCTGCCGGCGCTCCGCCGATGGTCCCATCCAGTTCTCCGGAAGCGGCCAACAGTGCGTCGCGCCAGGCTTCCACGTCGAGCCGTTGCCGATTCATGCGCCACAACAGTCGATTGTCCGGATCGACGGCGGCGTTGCGTTCGTCGTCCGCACAACTCGTGCGATAGGTGGCCGACAACAGAATCTCGCGGTGCAGTGCCTTGATCGACCAGCCGGAAGCGAGGAAGCGCGACGCCAAATGATCGAGTAGTTCCGGATGCGTGGGACGTTCGCCGAGCTTGCCGAAATTGCTGGGCGTGGCCACGATGCCTCGTCCGAAATGATACTGCCAGACACGATTGACGAAGACGCGCGCCGTGAGCGGATTTTTCGGATCGGCGATGGCGTTGGCCAACTCAAGACGTCCGCTACCCTGCTTGAACGGAGGGGGATTGTCTCCGGCCAGGATGCGCAAGAAGCGGCGTGGGGCGACTTCACCTTCTTTATCGGGGTTGCCGCGCAGGTAAACTTTCATGTTGGCGGCCGATCCCTCGCTCAAGGTATGCACCACGGGAGGCGGGGGCGGAGCGGCTTTCTTGACCTGCTCCAACTCGCGCCGCATGTTCGCCAACTTCTTCTTGGCCTCGTCGTTCAGTTTCTTCTCGCCCTGTCCCTTGCCTTCCGATTTGAGAAACTCCTTGATCTTCGCTTCGCACGCCTTCATCTCCTTTTGGGCCTGGTTATAGCGCGCGATCGTTTCCGGCGGCCCCATCGGCTTTTCTTCGTACTTGGTACTGTGGAAAATGCCCGCCAACGAGTAATAATCGCTCTGGGCGATGGGGTCGAACTTGTGATCGTGACAGCGAGCGCAGGAGACGGTCAGTCCGAGGAAACCGCGCGTCAGCGTATCGATGCGGTCGTCGAGTTCCGTCGCCTCGACAAACTTGCGTGCCGCGCTGTCGCCGTAGTAGTGCGGTCCCAGGGCAAAGAAACCGAGCGCGGCCCGATGCGCTTCCGGGTCGCCGTCCGTCAGCATATCTCCGGCGATCTGTTCGACGATGAAACGATGGAAGGGCATGTCGTCGTTGAACGCCTTGACCACCCAATCGCGGTATCGATAGCCGTTGGGAAAAACGCGCGCCTGAAACGTATGGGCTTGATCTTCGCCGTAGCGGGCCACGTCGAGCCAATGCCGCCCCCAGCGTTCGCCGTAGTGCGGACTCGACAACAATCGCTCCACAACTTTCTCGTAGGCGTTCGGCGCTTCGTCTTTCAGAAACGCGGCGATCTCCTCCGGTGTCGGCGGCAATCCCGTCAAATCGAAGGTGATGCGGCGCAGGAGTGCGTGTTTCTCGGCGGATCGCACCGGATGCAGCCCGCGTTCTTCGAGCTTTGCCAGGACGAATCGGTCGAGCGGTTGGATGGGCCAGGCTCGATCCTTCACCGTCGGCGGCTGCGGATTGGCAATCGGTTGAAACGACCAGAAGGCGCGTTCGGCGGGACCGATGCTCGCGGCTCCCGTTCGGATGGCGTCGCTTCCCGCCGGAGCTGCCGGCCAAGCCGCGCCGCGCTTCACCCACTCGCTGAGATCGGCGACGACTCGCTCCGACAATTTCCCCTTGGGCGGCATCTTCGTCTCACCTTCGTGGCGAAGTGCTTGCAACAAGAGACTCTTAGCGGTATCGCCGGGCACGAGAACCGGTCCAGAATCGCCGCCCTTGAGAAGTGCCTCGCGGGATGTCAGGCTCAGTCCGCCCTTCGTCTTCCCGTTTCCGTGACACTTGTAACAATGTTCGACGAGGACGGGTCGAACCTTTTTCTCGAAGAAATCCTGTTCCGCCGGACTCGGCAAGGCCGCGAACAGAGAAGTTGGACCGTACAGTACGGCTACGATAAGAAGAGGAAGCGCTCGCATCGCAATACCCCGGTGTCGTCGGTGTGCAACCGCTGAGGCGGGTGAGTGCCGAAAAGACAAATGCCCCCTCGGCGTTGGGAGCCGCAAGCAACGCAGCCCCCGGTAGGTATTATGACTTTACTCGGAGAACCGAGGATCTGCAAGTCTTCTCGTGATTTCGGCTTTTTCTCGATTTCTCGTTCCCACGCTCCGCGTGGAAACATACGTCTGGACGCTCCGCGTCCCGTCTCTCGTGCCACGGAGCGGCGAAACGTGGATTCCTCGACTTGCATTGCCGCTCATCTGCGATAGAATCGGGCAACATCCCGCGCTCGCACCGAAAAGGATCTCTCCATGCTTTGGGCCGTCTATCAGCAGCATCTCGACCCGTTGGCCGGTAAAATCTCCGCTTCCAATCTCATCTCGATTCTCTGCGCCGCCGTCCCAGTCGTCGTCTTATTTTGGCTGTTGGTGCCGCGACGGTGGTATGCACCCAAAGCCGGAGCGATGGCCGCGCTCACCGCGCTCCTCGTCGCCATTCTCGTCTATGGAATGCCCGTAGGCATGGCGACGATGGCCTTCGTCGATGGGGCGATGTTTGGTTTGCTGCCCGTCGGATGGACCATTTTCAACGCCATGCTGCTGTACAACGTCACCGTCCTCACCGGAAAGTTCGATCTGGTGCGCCGCTCCGTGGCCGGACTGTCCGGCGATGCGCGCATTCAAGCCATTCTCATCGCCTTCGCCTTCGGTGCGTTTCTCGAAGGAGCGGCCGGCGGAGGCACTCCGGTGGCGATCTGCGGAGCGATCATGGTCGGACTCGGTTTCAATCCGTTTCTCGCCGCCA
>JAJXWW010000204.1 GCA_021781415.1 Planctomycetota bacterium | reverse complement strand
GTACAAACTCCGGATCGAGCGCGAACGCTTGCCGCGCCAACTCCGCCGCCTCATGGTGCATGCCCTGGCTCATCAGCAAATGGCACGCCTTCATTAGGCCGAGGACCATCTCCCGATTGCCCGTCTCCGTCTCCGCCTGTGGGAGTTCTTCGGTTGAATTGCGTCCCTCCGGTTCTCCATACTGCTTGAGGGGCAGACCCATTTGCTGGAATAAGTCCAGCCACATCGAATTCCACCAATCGATCTCCGCCGGCACCACAGGCTCCTCGGCGGTTTCTTCGCCTCCACTGGGGGGCCGGACGATGCCCAGCGCCAGTTCCGTCTTCGTATCGGCGGCGCGGTCGGCGGTGGGGCTGCCGGGACACAGTTGAGCGGCGCGGTCGCAGCATTCCATTGCCTCTTCCACGTCGCCCTCGTTGGCCAACACTTCCGCCAACTCCAACAATTCATTCGCTTCCGTCAAGCGTTCGAGATTGTCGAGGACGCCGTGTGCGCGGCCATCGGTCGCGGCGACGGTGGGGCGCTTCACTTTTTGCTGGCGCAGATAGGGACAGGTCGCGCCCTCCTGTTGCGACATCTGCAGCGATTCCACAGCGATGGTTCGAATTTTGGATTTTTGGGGTGGCTGAGCAACGCTGGCCGGTACGACCAACGCGCCCATCAGCGCGGCGCACGCAAACGCGCACAGCGAACGACGAGTCATGAACGAATCCCTCCGTTCCGATGATTGGGCTGCTCGCCTTGGCCGCGCAGGCGCGGCGGCGAGTGGCGTCGCTATACGAAACTCGTTCGCTGAAAGATAGTCAGAATTGCAACAGGGCCGACGGCTGCACGAGGTTCTCCGCCGTGCTCGGCTTGAAGCGCAGATGGCGCACCGTAGCCGGCGGGACGTTCATAAAGATGCGTTCGCGGCGAATCTCATAATCGTGGATGTAGCCGCGCATCACCCGGCCGACCCGGAACAGACGACGGCGTTCGCGACGATCGACGAACGGCGATTTCAACTGGCGCACCAGGGTGTATTCGTAGAACGTCAGCGTTCCGCCCGGCTTGAGCAGCCGAATATAGGTATCGAAGATTTCGCGTACTTGATGGGCCGGGAGATTGTTGATCGGCAGGCCGGAGACGATGAAATCGTAGACGTGTTGGCCCATCAGATCCTGCACGGGCGCGTGAATGACTTCGATCCGTTCGCGCCAGCGGGCAAAGGCGCGCTCTTGGCGGATGCGGCGTTCGACGAGATCGGCGAAGTCGGCGTTGATCTCAACGGCGTCGAGACGGTCGCCGGGCATCATGCGGCGAACGATTTCGCGCGTCACCGAGCCAGTCCCAGGCCCGACTTCGAGAATGCGGCACGGCGTCCGCTCCGCACCCAGAGGACGCACGAGGGCGCGGGCGAGGAAACGACTGCTCGGCAGGATCGCTCCCGTAGTGTGGAAATGACGCCGACATTCGCGGATAAATTTTCCGCACTCCACCCAGATGAGCATCCCTGATGCCTCACGATCTATCCCGCCGCCGAGAGGTTGTTGCAGCGCGAAGCGCGACCCGATGTTCGGACGGCAGCGGTTGGTACCCCAAGAAGCGTTTCAATTCGCCGGCGCTATCAGCATATTCATTCTATACGACGGTGCAACGGGTAGCCGCGCCAAACCCTCCATTTCACGGAACGACGCGGACGGTCAGGCCGTAGGAATGCGCCCTTTCCACCCTACAGGACGACCCCGCAACCAACGGAAGAAGCCGTACCACTGAACGAGGAGTAAGACCACGATGCCGAGCGGATGGAGGATACAGCCGCTCAGCGATTGTCGGAAACGCCGTAAGCCGAGAAAACGGGGCAGATACGAAAAGAAGATCGCCGAGAAGATCGGGACGGTTGCCCATCCTGCCCACGGCAAGAGAGGCACGAGGGCCATCGGCAGCACTTGTCCGCCAAGCAGCAGCAGCGTGGTCGGCACGATCAGAGCCGGGCGCGCCAGCCCCTCGACCGCATTCTTGGCCAAGCCGTTCCACAACGCGGAGGCATCTCGATACATCCGGCAGACGGCGAGATCGGTGGCATCGCACAGATCGGTTGCCAAACCGGCCGCACGGTAGGCGCGCGGCAGGGTGATACCGTCGTGCATTGAGGCACGAATCGCCCCGTGTCCGCCCATGCGTTCGTAGGCGTCGCGGCGCGTCAGAAAGAGCTGACCGCAGCCGGCGGCGTAGGCGGGATGACGGCTGGCACGCATTCGGCGTAGGGGAAGAAAGCCGAGCAAAATGAAGTGGATCAGGGGGATTACCAGGCGTTCCAGAAACGTGCCGGTTTCTTGTCGCGGGATGCCGCTGACGAGATCCGCCCCACTGGCATCGAGAAAGGCAATCAATTGGGCCAGACCAGCGGGACTCAGACGCACATCGGCATCGAGAAAGACGAGCAGCGGATGCGAGGCGGAGCGGGCCAAGACAGCGCAAGCATGTTGCTTGCCGCACCAGCCGGCCGGCAACGGCGGCGCGGTCAACAAGCGGACGCGCCGATCGAGGGCGGCCAAGTCGGAGACGATCTTGGCCGTCGCATCTTCGGAACCATCGTCGAGAACGAGTATTTCCAACTCGACGCCGACGCTGGATTGCACTGCGTCGACAGCGGCGCGGATGGCGTTCTCTTCATTTCGGGCGGGGATGAGAACGGAGACGGAGCGGACTTCTCGATCCGAGGCAACGGCGGGCGGCGGACGATAGTGGCGCAGATTGGACCAGAACAGAGCGGCGGGCGCGATGGCCAAGACGAGAGCGCTCAGGGCCAAGATCCAAATCACGACGCGCCTCCGAGTACGGCGGCGGATTGCTCCGGTTGATGCGACGGATCGAAGCATTCGCCACGGAGCCGCGCGCGCCATCGCCGCCACCAATCGTAGATGCCGCCGACACCGCTCTTGCCGCCGATCAGTGTCTCGAATGCGTCGGCTTGTCGCTGCTGCGCGAGGACGGCGAGCGCATCTTGGGCCTCGGTCAGGCCGCCTTCGATCTGCCCCAGCCACGACTCCACCGTCTGCTCGCGTCCGGCTTCGATGTGGATAGGTTCGCCGAAATGCGCCAGCGCTTCGGGACAGCGCTCGCTCCAGAAGGGATACTCCAGCGCCAACGGCAGAATCGTGCCTCGCTCCAGTCGGCGCGCCAGATGAGCGACCCCGGCTCGGAGTTTCACGGGTCGTTCGCGTGGATCGGCGAATTGCCCCTGCGCCGTGATCCACAGAGCGGTACGCGGCTGCGCCAACAGTTCCTCGGCATGGCGCAGAAAAGCCCGCGCTCCAGACGCCGTACCGGGATCGATGGGGAAAAAGCCCAAACGTTCCATCAAGCGATAGCGTCCCAACGCCGCCGACTCCATCGGCGCATAATGCCGCCAGCCGGGGAACAACTCGGAGAGCAAAAGTCCGACGAGTGGTTCCCACCACGACGGATGATTGAGGACGACGATAAGCGGCCCCTCGACGGGAATCGTCGGTTTACCGCCGCGCGACAGTCGCAGAGCATGAAAATGCCGAGCCACATAGCGCCTTGTATAAGCGCGGAACACCCGAAGCCAAGGCGAACCGACAAGATTCGATCGGCCTAACATCACCTCTGAGCGGGGGGCGTAAGCCCCCTGAGTCCGGCCACTCTCAGGGGGCTTACGCCCCCAAACGTGCCCACCATGCCTGATCCTCGGGCCCTGAATCCGGCCATTCTCAGGGGGCTTACGCCCCCCGCTCAGGTGTTTGTCGCCGTCGAGCGTGTCGGCCACGATCCAGCCGGACATCAACACCATCGGCATCCCCGGCCCAGGATGCGCCGCGCCTCCGGCCAGATACAAGCCAGGCACATCGGGACTGCGATTGCTCGGCTTGAATGCACCCATCATGCGGCCGTGGCTGGCCAAGCCGTAGATTGCGCCATTTAAGACTCGATAACGCTCGTGAATGTCTTGTGGAGTCAGATGGCTTTCAAAGCGAATGCGACTTTCTTGATCGGTCAATCCCCCCGTTCGCGCCAGTTTATCGAGAATGACGCGACGATAGGCGGGAAACATGCGCGACCAATCGTGATGCGGCCGGAGATACGGCGTGTGGACGAGAACGTACAGGGCTTCTCCGCCGGGCGGCGCGGCGTCGGGATCGGTCTGTGCCGGAGCGCAGACGTAGCAGGTCGGATCGACGGCAGGTTCGCCGCGCCGGTAGATGTTCTCGAACTCCTCGTGGGCATCGCGCGAAAATACGAAATTGTGATGCAAGAGGTGTTCGTAGCGACGATCGAGGCCGAGATACAACACGACGCCCGAACAGGCCGGTTCGTAGGCGCGACGGCGCTCGAAGCGCCGCGCGGCCCGGGTATCGCCCAATAGTTCGCGATGCGTGCGCACGGCGTCGGCGTTCGAGACGACGGCGGACAGGGCCACGCGCTCGCCCGTCTCTGTCTCAATTCCAGCGACCGCGCCGGCGGCGTTCAACGTGATGCGGCGCACTCCGACGCCGAGGCGCATCTCGACGCCGAGTTCCGTGGCCAATCGCACCAGGGCTTGAGGAATTGCCGCCGTGCCGCCGCGCGGATACCAGATGCCTTCGTTCGTCTGCATGTGGGCGATGCCGCACAACACCGCCGGCGAGGCATCCGGGGCGGAGCCGACGTATTGCGTGAAGTGATCCAGCATCTGCGCCACGCGCTCGTCGGAAACGTGCGAGCGCACGCACTCGGCCACCGTCTTGCCCAGACGCATCCGCAACACGTCGCCCAACATGGCGGGCTTCGTCAGACTGCGCCAATCGAACATATCCTTCAATGAGCCGATGGCGCGCCAAAAGAAAAAACGCTCGGAAATGTCGTTTAATCGGGCGGCGAATTGCAGAAACGACCGATACCCGCGCGCCGAACCGGGCGCGAACGCCTCCAGATGTTCGGCCATCGTTCCCGCGTCCGCATGAAGATCGAGCCGCGAACCATCGTCGTAGAAACAGCGCCATTGCGGATCGAGCCGCACCATCGGCACGTAATCGTCGAGGTCGCGTCCCGCCTCTGCGAAAATGCGGCGCAACACCGAGGGCAGCGTGAGAATGGTCGGTCCCATGTCGAAGCGATAGCCGTCGCTTTCGAGAACCGCCGCCTTGCCGCCCAGCCACGGACTCTTCTCAAATACCGTCACGTCGTGGCCGCGCGCGGCCAAGGTACAGGCGGCGGCGAGTCCACCCAACCCGCCGCCGATGACACCGATTCGCCTTCCACTCATCGCCATTCCTCCACCAGCGCCGACTCCTCGGATTGTGTCCGCGTTCCGCTCGATGTCAAGCGAATGTTCACCGGCGTTACCCGACACTTTCGCTCGCTCGGCACCTCGCAATGCTCGTAACTTCGCCCAGCATCTTGAAGCAACAGGCGCGCCGTGATGCGCGCCGACTCGAAGATGACCGGCAGGCCGCTGCCCGGATGCGTGCCGCCGCCGACCAGATAGACGCCATCGAGATCCTCAAAGCGATTGCGCGGCCGTAGGTGCAGCATTTGATTTAGATTATGAGCGAGATTGAACGTGGCCCCGCGATAGATCTGATGGCCGTGTTCCCAATCCGCCGGAGTCACGGTCTGCTCCCAACAAATGCGATCTTCTATATCTTCTATGCCGACCTTCGACAATTGCCGCAGTACGAGGGCGCGATAGCGCTGCCGTTCCACGGTCCAATCGACGTTGGGATGCTGATGCGTCACCGGAGCCAGAACGTAGAGCGAGCTACGACCCGGCGGAGCAAGCGCGGGATCGGTGACGCAGGGATTTTGCACATAGAAAGACGGATCGTCCGAGAGAACGTGGCGTTTTTCAATATCGTCGAGATTGCGCGTGTAATCTCTCGCCATATAAATCGTGTGATGGGCGAGATCGTCGCACCGTCCCTCAATGCCAAGATAGAGCATGAACGTGGAGCAAGAGAAGCGCTTCTTCTCGATGCGGCGGTTCGTCCAACGTCGGCGAAGCGCATCCGGTACGAGGCGCGTCATGGCTTGGGCGAAGTCGGCGTTGACGATCAGGGCGTCCGCACGCCGTTCGCCGTGCGAGGTGCGAACGCCGACGGCACGGCGACCCTCGAAGAGAATCTCGCGCACGTCCTCGCCCAAAGAGAAGGTGACGCCGAGATCGCGGGCCACGCGCGCCATTGCTTCCGTCACCGCGCCGCAACCGCCGAGAGGGTGAAAGACGCCGTGTTCGTATTCCAAAAAAGACAGAATCGAAAACAGGCTCGGACATTGGAACGGCGACATGCCGAGGTACTTCGATTGAAACGAGAAGGCCAATCGCAGCCGGGGATCGCGGAAGTAGCGCGCCAGTTCGCCGTCCAACGACAGCCACGGCCTCAGCATCGGTAACGCCTTCAACAGCGCCGGCGAGAAAAGGTCGCGCCAACTGAGGAATGGCCGTTCCAGAATGTCGCGGAAGCGAGCTAACTTGTGGCGATTGTCGTCGAGAAAGCGACGAAAGTTTGGGGCATCTTCTGGCGAGAGTCCGGCAATGGCCTGCTCCATGCGTTCGACGTTGGGCGTGGCCAACAATTCGCCGCCGCCGCCGAAGACGAGTCGATATTGCGGATCGAGCCGAATCAGATTTACTTCATCGTGGAGATTGCGACCGACGGCGGCGAAAATCTCTTCGAGTACCCGCGGATACAGAAAGAAGGTCGGCCCCACATCGAAGCGGAAGCCGTCCCCTTCCAGCGTTGTGGTCCGCCCACCCGCCTGCGCCTGACGTTCGATCACATGCACCGATAGACCCGCGCGCGCCAACAGCATCGCCGCCGCAAGACCCCCTGGCCCCGCGCCCACGACCACCACCCGCTCGACCATCGACCCGTTCCTCCGCTCCGCCAATAACTACCAACGGCATCGGCAATACGAAAACACTGATAGACGGCGTGAGAAAAGAAATCCAATGCGAACGGCTTACGGGCTTCGGGCATCCGCCAACCGAAGGACGCAAAGCGGCGAAGGGATGCACCCACTCGTCGATATTCTTTATGAGAATCCGTTCAGATTCGGCGTCGATACAATCGACAAAATCGCTGTAACCGCTTGACCTTGCGAAAAGTTCAGGTAGCATAAACGCTTCCTCCCGTAGTTTTGGAGTTTTGGATAGATAATCTTCCCAACACAGTCTCTTCGCAAGAGAGCCGCCTCCGGATTCATGGAAGACGAGATCGGCTTTCGGATTGAGTTTGAGGCGTTCCACGAGATCCGTCATCCCTAGCGAGGCTCAAGAGGTTCACCATGCCCATCACCATCGTGTGTCCCGGCTGCAAATCGAAGTTGAAGGCCCCCGACAACTTGATCGGCAAGGCGGTCAAGTGTCCGAGTTGTTCCAAGGCCGTACTGGTGAAAGCCCCCGCCGCGCCCGCCCCAGCTCCTACTCCGGCGGCCATTGTCAAAAAACCGGCTCGCCCCGCTCCGGAAGAAGTGGAAGAAATCGAAGATGTCGATCCAATCGAAGACGAAGATGAGATTGAAGAAAGACCGAAGAAGCGAAAGGGTGGAAGTCGAGGCGGTTCGACCGACGCCGAGCGATCTTCTGCCTCGCTGATTCACTACAGCACTCTGCTCAATCTGATTGTCATGCCGGCCGGCTATATCGTACCCCTTGTGGTCTGGATGTCCAAACGCAAGGACTCGTCCTTCGTCGATCATCACGGCAAGACGTGGCTCAATTTCCACGTCAGCTTGTTCGTGTTGAATCTTGGCTTGTTCTTAGGATTTGGTCTCTTGGCGACTGTGGGCTATTTTATCGCCTGGTGGCTCATGGCTATCTTTTTGGTTCTCTGGGTGGTCGCCATTCTCGGCTTGAGTATTTATGCATTCATCATGTACATTATCGCCGGTTCCAAAGCGAAAAACGGCGATAGGTACGAGTATAAAGTGTTGTTCAAAGTAATGAAGTGAAAACGTTGCTTTTCAGAGCCTGAAGCGTGAGCGAAGGTGTTGACCAACCTTCGCTTACGCTTCAGGCTCCGAAATTACTCCGCTCCGGTTGAGAAACCTTCGCTTACGCTTCAGGCTCCGAAATTACTCCGCTCCGGTTGAGAAACCTTCGCTTACGCTTCAGGCTCCGAAATTACTCCGCTCTGCCGCGTCCTTCCAAGAGGCGGTTGAGGCGTTCGTTCATCTCTTCTTCGGCGGCCGCGGACCAGGTGTATTCGTGATGCGGCTTGAAGCCGCCCTCGTTGTTGAACGTCGCCGTCGGCGCGGGGCACAGCGACAGCACGCCCAGCGAATGACGAGCGATAGACAACTCGAAGCCGCTGACTTGCTCCAGATCGGCGGCGTCGAGCGTTCCCGGAGCAACCATGGTCGGCCCATCGGTGATCAGCACGTCTTGCTCCAACAAGAGCGGAGGGGTGATTGCCCCCGGAACCTGCGCGGTGATTTGCAACCGACATTGTCCCGCCATGCCGGGTTCGGCGCTGGACACCAGGAAGCACGGCCCGATGCGTTTAACCTTATCCAGAGGGGGGACTTGCCGCGTTAAGCGCACCGTCTCGGGCGTGGCCTGGACGACGAATCGCGTGTCGGAGATGCGCAGGGATCGCTGAAACGCGCGCTGCGAGATGCCGCGCACGCGCTGGCTGGCCAACGGTCGATCTCCCAGTAGCCAAGTCGCCGTCCAGGTACCGAGGCGGCGCGGATAACGCTTCGGCACGACCGTGACCAAGGCTTGCCGTCCGCCCAACTGCGAACTGCACAAACACACCGGCACCCGCGTCGCCGAGCCGCTCCGTTCGCAGCGGAATTCGACTTGCAATTCCAAATCGAGCATCGGCACCAGGCTGGTCGGACTGGTCAGCACGGCACTGGCGAGCAGCCCTCGACACTGGCTGGAAACGAAGGTTTGACAGGCCACCGTCTGCGAACCGAGCCGCACGCTCAGGGTCGGCATCTGCAAGCGTAGATTTTGCAGAAACTCGTCCTTGCCGAGAAACGGCAGCGTCAACAGTCCGAGGTTTTTGTCTCGACAAACCAACTCGACGACGACGCTTTCGCCGGGGGGGGCGAAGCGGAAAGTGAGGCGATGGAGTTCGTCGCCTTGGGCTTCCATCTTTTCGGGCAAGATTGGCTCTTGTCCGGGAACGTGCAGTTGGAAGTCGTTTTTGCGTCGGGCGGCGGTTCGAGGCATGCGCACCGTGGCCTGAACGAGAACGGCTTCCGCATTCCAGGGAATGGGTTGATCGTCCACGCTTCGGCCGGCTTTTTCGTAGCGAAAGTGCATGGCCTGCGACCGTGGGCCGATGCGATACGGCGGCCAAAGCTCATGCATTTTCGAGTCGAGCCAACGCTTGATCCAGAGCCACATCGAGTTCCTCCACCGAGGAAGGAGTCGGTCGCGCCTGGCAGATCAAGCAGTCTGCCGCGCGCGGCACGCGAAAACGATAGGGTCGAAACGCTTCGTCGAATACCTCCGGCACGCGCTGCAAGGTCAGCAACATGCTGGTAAATCCCACTCCCGGCGAGACGGCAGCATTCGCTGTCGGATGTGCCGCCGTTGGTTCGCCGAGCAGCCAAAGAGTCAGCAGGGCATGGAGCGAGGCGATGGCCTGGATCGACGCCTTGCTGGCCGGAATGGTCGTTTCGTGGACCGGCCCGCCGGGCTGGGAATAATCCGGGGTCGCCGGTTTCTCGACGGTCACAGAGCGCTGGAGGTGGCTGGCCACACAGCCATAGCAGGGACCGCCGGGCGCAAACCAATGCACAAATCCTCCGATGCCGCCGCTGAGAACCTCACCGAGCGTCCACGGCTTGCCGTGCCGGCGCATCAGCGCGTCCCAATGATACTTGGCCGGTTCGTTGTCGGCGGCACACACGCCCACGTCGCATTCCGCCGCCGATTTCTCGATGGCCGCCTGACTTTCGGGTTCGAGCAGATCGCAAGGCAACAGTTCGACGACGAGATCGGGTCGGCGTTCGAGCAGCCACTCCCGCGTCAATTCCGCTTTCTTCCGCCCCACCGCCGACAGAGGAAACAGATGCCGCTCGACATTGTGCGGTTTATACACGTCCGGCTCGATGAGCGTAACGCGGTCTATTCTGGGATCGCGGCAGAGCATATCCAAAACCGGCATCCCGCCGCTCCCCGCGCCGACCTGTAACAGATGTGCCATCGCCGCATCCTCACCAGCCTGGCGAACCGGCAGCGTTAGCTGCCGGGTGGCCTGTGTCGCTGACCCGGCAGCTTACGCTGCCGGTTCGCCGTTGCCGTTCACCCGGCAGCGTTAGCTGCCGGGTGGCCTGTGTCGCTGACCCGGCAGCTTACGCTGCCGGGTCGCCTGTGTCATTCACCCGGCAGCTTACGCTGCCGGTTCGCCTGTGTCATTCACCCGGCAGCTTACGCTGCCGGTTCGCCTGTGTCATTCACCCGGCAGCTTACGCTGCCGGTTCGCCGTTACTTCGCTTCCGGCAGGGGCCACTCGCCGGTTTCGTGCCAGATTTCGTAGCAAGCCAGCCAGCGCCAGGCGGCCTGGACGGCGAAGATGCAAGTATAGTGCGCCGGATCCCATCGGCTGCTGGCGCGCGTGCTGCCCTGCCGCCATAGACACAAGGTTTGCCCCTCCAGCAAGTGCGGGCAATGTTTCAGCGCGGTCAGCACGCGCGTCTCCGGCGGCACAGTGGGGTAGCTAGAGACTAATCGCGTCTCCAATTGATAGATATTGTGTCCGGGCTTCAGACAATAGCGCAGCACGAGAGTTCCGCCCAGCCGGCTGAGCCGAATTTGGAAGGCGGGATCGCGCCCGTCGTTGTAGCGTTCGATGACCGGAATCTCGACGCTGAGCAAGCGCCGCTTGCCGGCTTCGCTGTCGAGTAAACTCATGTTCGGCTATCGGCAATCGGCCACAACCGTTCGCCGTCTCTTGATTCGTTAAACAATCGACCGATGGAACGAACGGCTCGACTATCGGCTACCGGCTTGGGCCAAAAAAAAGGAGTTGGCCGATAGCCGATAGCCGACAGCCGATAGCCGTTAGTAGTGGCACGGGACCGATTTGATGGCCGAGATCACCTCTTCATCGGTGACTTCGTCGGCGCTGCCGAGGAAGCTGGTGTCTCGACGGTCCATGAGGATGGCCCGATCGCTTTCGGCATTGCCTCGAAGCGCGTTAATGAGTTGCCGTCGTTCAGTGTCGTTAAGGGGACGGAAGTCCATGGACAGTTCTCCTTCCCAGTTTCGATGTTCCCTTAGCCGTCAAGCCGTTGGGAAACCCACGAGTTGAGCCAGCCGCGCGGCCGGCGTTGCACGCATTCCTTCACGCTCGCGCCGCCAATTCCGCGAGCAACAGGTACACGCCCCGGTCGATCCACTCGTCGTGATGCTCGACCTCGAGCAGTTGCCCGCCTCGGACTACATAATAACGCACCTCCTTGGGGCGAATCAGCACTTGCACGGCATGGCCGCGTTCGGCCAAGGGCAGGGTAAGGAGTAACCCCGGCCCCCATTCGTCGGAGACTACCTCGAAACGCAGTCCCGATTGTTGGCGGTACAACCGTTCGATGCGTTCGGCGTGCAGTTCCAACGTCGCCCAAATATCGTGCAAGGGGCGCGCCAAATCCGGACCAATCGTCAACTCCACCGGCAGGGTTCGATAGGCGCGATCGCCCTGACGTAAAGCGTACCAAGAGAACCGCAGTCCGTTCAAGCACTGGACGTTTGGCCTCGGCTGCGAGGCGAACAGTTCGCCAGGACTGGAGACTCCGTCGGCAGTGCCTATGCCAAAGACACCTTCCTTGCCGCGCAGGTTCGCCACCCATTGCCCATCGCCGCGCAGGTCGCCGTCGCTGGGATGGCGCAGCGAACCGGGATGCGTGTGAACGACGCCGACCATGTTGAGACGGCGATTCGTCTGCCGCACGATGAGACTGGCCAGCGCTTGGGCGTTGCTGTTAAAGCGAACGTGGGCCACACTGGCGTCGCGGAGCGTCCCCGCGGGAAGAGTCGCCAACACCACGACTTCTCGCGCCTCGCGCAGACCGAGAAGCACCCAACCCGTCTCTTCGTCGCCCCTCGATTCGACGCGATGGCCGGCGAACTCCTCGAACAGGGTTCGCCCCACGCCATCGGTTAAAACCACGCGCTCGACCGGGCCGTAATGGAGAGGGGCGGAAACCGTCGGCTGAGGCGGCGAAGCTATGGGACGAGGACGATACCACGAGCGGTAGAGTTCATTGAGCCAGCGGTTCGTCTTGCCGACCAGAGCTTGGATCATGTTCCGCGTCCACTCCCGTTCTCGATCCCCGTGGCGAGGAGTCGCTCTGGCCGCTGCGGAAGGGACCGGACGAACGGTCCTTGCTTCTCCCATCCCAATAATCATCATAACCATCCGGGTCGATGGAGTCAAAAGAGGAAACGCGCGTTTAGCCGCGACGGAGCGGAGCGTGGAGAAATTGGGGCTAACCGCGCCCCCGAAACGGAGCGATTCTTCCACATACTGCTTCGCGTCGCGGCTAACCCGCCCCGAAATATATCTTTAATTCCTCTCCTATTGCTCCGCTATTATCCATGCGCGGCACCTTGTTCTGTCCGCCGAGACGGCCGCGCGAACGCATCCACTCGGCGAAGCCGCCCCGCCGCACCGGACACACGAGCGGAGGAAGCATCGCCAGATTGCCGAGCCGATGCGCGCGATAGTCTTCGTTGACTCGCGCCAAGGCCGCATCCAACGCCTCGGCAAATGGGGCCAGACGCGCCGGACAGATGGTTTGTGCGAATTCGACGAACCAGCGATGACGACCGGGTTCTCCGACCGTGGCGGAAAACAGCGGCCCCACGTGAAAATCGACGACGGACGCCCCGACGACGCGCGCCGCCTCGGCCACGGCGCGTTCCGCCTCTTCGCCGATGAGGTGTTCGCCGAAAGCAGACAAAAAATAGCTCGTTCGTCCTGTAAATCGCAACAGCGGCGGATCGCGGCGCTCGAAACGCACGGTATCGCCCAAAACGTAGCTCCACAGACCGGCGCACGTTGTCAGCACCACGGCATAGGGCACGCCGACTTCCAGATCGACGACGGTGTGCCGCGTCGCAGATGTCGACTTGAGTTCGGCGACGGGCACGAACTCGAAGAACAGATCGTGATCGGGCAGCAGCCGTAGCAAACCGTGGCGAGGATCCTCGGCAGCGACAAATCCCTCGGAGGCGGGATACGTTTCGAGGAAATGCACGCCTTCGCCCGTCATCGTTCGGAACAGCGCGCGATACGGTTCAAACTGCGTTCCGCCGTGAATCAACAGGCGCAGACCCGGCCAAATGTCGGCGAGGCGTTCGCGCCGCGTATGGCGGAACAAACGCTCGAACAGAACCAGCAGCCACGATGGAATCCCGCTGAGCATGGTAATCGGCAAAGCAACGGCGGCCTCGACGAGAAGCCGCAGCTTCTCGTCCCAGTCGGCAACGAGAGCCAACCGTTCGGGGGGGAATGCGAACGGCCGCAGCCACGGCGAGGCTTCGCGCACGGTGATGCCGCTGAGGTCGCCGGCCAAGATCCCTGACACCTCGCCGGTCTCGGTTGGCAGCGCACGCAAGTCGCTGCTGCCTCCGAGGAAGAAAAGGCGTCCCGTGAATAGCGGCGTGCGGGGATGCGCGACGAGAAAAAGCGACAGCGCCGTCAACGCCGCTTTCTGATTCGAGGCGAGCATCTGCCGCGATACGGGAATGTATTTCGTCGTCCCGCTCGTGGTGCCGGACGACAGAGCGAAATACGGAATCGGCCCCGGCCATGTGACTCCGTCTATTCGGGGAAAGGGGGCGCGCCAATAATCGTTCCAGAAATCTTCGTAGGTCCGCAACGGCACGCGGCGTTGATAGTCGGCCACGGTGCGAATGCGGGTGAAGTCGTGATCGACGCCGAAGCGAGTGCCTCGCGCCCGGCGAACCAAGCGCGACAGCGTCGTCGCCTGCGTCGCACCGGCCGAACGCCCGTCCAATTGCGCCACGCGCAGGGCGGCATAGCGTCCCATGAGAACGTCGGTGAGCCGGCGCATCGGGAGAGGAAGCGATACCATGCCTATCCGCCAGGTCTGTTAGTTGTACAGCGCTGCTCTCGGATTCTCCCCTCTCCCCTGTACTCAGGGGAGAGGGGTTGGGGGTGAGGGGTAAGGGACGAAAGGAGACGCCGAAACCACTCGCTTTCACCAAACCCCTCACCCCCGGCCCCTCTCCCCTGAGTACAGGGGAGAGGGGAGTAGCGCTGTACTGTTGGTATTCAGTAGTCAGCAGGGAAGAAGCTCCCGAACGATCGTCGCCAGTCTTCGGACCACCGACTTCTAACTACTGTCTACTGACTGCCGACTACTTCTTCCTGCCAAGTAGGAATCGGCGCACGAGACGATTCACCAAACGCGGCCGTTCCATTTGTGGTGCATGTCCACAGTGGGGAATGCAGCGATAGCGGCCGTTGGGAAGGAGCTTAACCGCCGATTCCGCCATTTTCGGATCGACAATCTGATCTTCGCTGCCGCTGAGAATTAACGTCGGATGCGGCAACTTGTCCAAGCGATCGCGGACGCGGCAATCGCGCGTGTCGCGTGCAGTTCGCACAAGGCCGCGAAGCCAACGACGCCGAGCAAATTGACGGCGATAGTACACAAGTAGGCCGGGATCGACCCGCCGTGGATCGTGAAAAGCGCTCTCGACGAGCGCGCGCGCGTCGTTGCGGCGAACGCCTTCAACGAGGGGCAAACGCTCTTTATCGCCCATTCCAGAGGGACAAAGAAGGACAATACGGTCGATGGCTTGCGGATAGCGGACGGCGAATTCGACGGCGATTTTGCCACCGAGACTGGCCGCGACCAGGTGATAGGGCGGCCTCTGCACAAACGCGTCGAGATAGGAGCGCAATTGTTCGACGAGATATTCGACATCAATGGGCAAACCCGCGTCGATGCGCCGATGCAAGGCCGTTCCATCGTAAACGAGCAGATTGGGGAGATACACGTCGAAATGCCGACGCCAGGAGGCGAGATTGCGAAACCAGCTTTCCGACTGCTCGGCCAATCCGTTGAGCAGTACCATCGCCGGACGGCGCGCATATACCTCGCGCTGCAACGTCGATCGCCGGCATTCCCAGGGCGTGGCCACGAGTGAAACCTCCTCGAACCGAACCAGAGAAACCCGACCTTGCTGTATATCCGATTCGGCGAATGATGGCTAGAGATGCTGCGAACAGCCGACGGACCAGGGCGGCGTCTCGTTGCGGTATATTCGCTATAAATGGCACGACGGGCATTTTCCTCGGACGAAACGAGCCGCCGGCTGCTTGTCGGCGATGCCGAGGTTGCGGCGGGGGCGGGGACCATTCACAATTACAAAGAAGTAGTGAACAAACAAGGGACACTCCGAGGTCGGCATGGTCGCGCCCGAATGGATGGGGTTGACGTTCTCCGACGCACAGTGGCGCGCCGTGGCCGCGCCGCTTGGCCCGGTCCTCGTTCTCGCCGGACCTGGCGCGGGCAAAACGCGCTGTCTGGCTGGACGCATTGCCTATCTGCTAGAGCGAGGCGTCGAACCGCGCCGCATTTGCGCGCTGACCTTCACCAACAAAGCGGCGCAGGAGATTGCCGAGCGGCTGCGGCACGGGCTGGGCGATGCCGTCGAGCAGATGACTCTGGGTACGATTCATTCGCTGTGTCTGCGCATCCTGCGGAAGCACGGCCACGGCGTCGGTTTGCCGAATGGTTTCGGCGTGGCCGACGAGGAACATCAGCGCCTCGTCTTGGGTCGCCTCGGCGTCAACACCAATCGGCAACGCCCGCTGTTGATGCGCTTCGGTCAACGCCGGCAAGGCCTCATCCTGACTCAATCCGATGAAAAACTGTTTTGGGACTACAACCGCGAGCTGCGCTCCCACCATTCGATCGACTTCGATGAACTGCTGTCGCTGACGCACAAACTGTTGGAGAGCAGCGAGGCCATTCTAGCCGATTGGCGTTCGATGTGGGACCATCTGCTTATCGACGAGTTTCAAGATCTCGATAAGATTCAATACGGTATCGTGCGCTCTTTGGCCGAGGAGCATCGCAGTCTGTTCGCGGTGGGCGACGACGAACAGTCGATCTTCTCTTGGCGCGGCGCGGACCCGCGCATAATGAGGCGATTCGTCGAGGATTTCCAACTCGACGCGCCTGTCGTTCTCGATATCAATTGTCGCTGTTCGACGGCGATCTTCGAGGCGGCACGGCGCATCCTGCCTCCCGCCGAACCGTTGTTCGCCAAACGCATCGTCGCACTCCGCGAACCGTCTCACCCCGTGCGCACCGCCGGTCGAAGCGACGAACGCGATGAGGCGGCGTGGGTGGTGGCGGACCTCGTCGAGGATTTGAAAACGTCGGGGTTGCGGCGCGGCGAATATGCGATCCTTTATCGCAATCATCAGATCGGTCAACTCTTTGAAGAAGCGTTAATTCGGGCCGGCGTCCCCTGTCAAATGGCCAAGGGGCAATCGCTCGCCGACGATTCGGTGGCGGCGCAGGTGTTGGCGTCGCTGCGGATCGTGGCCGATCCCACGACCGATCTGTACGTCGAACAACTCGCCGGAAAAGTCCTGTCGGAGACGTTGCTCTTGGAAGTGCGCGGCGCGGCCGGCGCGACGTTCCTGGATCGACTCCGCACGCACGCCGAGCGCGCGGTCGGACCCGATGCCGCGCGGCTCTGGCGCTTTCTCTATCAGGTGGAGAATCTCCGAGGCATGGGAGCGTCGCACCGCGATTTGCCGTCGTTGATCGAGTCGGTGTTCGCCCAGGGCATCGGCCAACTCGACAGCCCCTTGGAGAAATGCCACGACCGTTTGACCGACCCCGAGGATCTGCCGCAGGCGCGCGCGCTGGCCGGTTCGCTGCTGCGCGCCGTCGAATCCGACGGCTGCGTGTTGCTGCCCCAGGCCGGCGGACTGGAGATCGTCGTCAAGGAGATGCTCCGCCGTGCCATGCCTTCCTTGCGAGTTGAATATCTCCGCGACGCGGCGAAGGAATCGACGGTGGATTTCATTCTTCCGCTCGATCCTCAATGGAGCCATTTGCGGAGCGTTGAAGTCTTCAAAGCGTTGCAAGTGGTGGAGAGCAGCCGCTATGCCAAGGCGTTTCCGTCTTACGTCGTCTTCGACACGGAGACGACGGGGCTAGGCGAGGATTGCGAGGTGATCGAACTGGCCGCCGTCAAGGTGCGCGACGGACGGGCAATCGACCGATTCCATTCGCTCGTGCGAGCCTCGCGGCCCATCTCGTTGCGAGCCAGCGAGATCCACGGCTACCGAGACGCCGATCTGCGCGATCAACCCACCCTGCGCGACGTGTGGCCGCGCTTCCGCGCCTTCGCCGGTAACGATGTCCTGATCGCCCACAACGGCCATCGTTTCGACATTCCCCTTCTCGATCGCGCAACGGCGGAGTGGCAAGGGACGCGCGGGATGACGTTTTTCGACACCCTGCCTTTGGCGCGCAATCTATTCCCGGCGGGAAGTCTGCGGTTGCAAGACTTGGCCTCGCGTTTCGGCGTCGAACAGCTACCCAATCACCACGCGCTGGAGGACTCGTTGTGTCTGGCACAGGTTTTCGAGCATTTGCAGGACGAACGCTTGCGGCGGCTGCGCAAGACTTGCCTGGCCCATCTCCTCGACTGTGTCGCTCTGGGCGCGGCGATTGAGGACCGAAAGCCGGACAGTGAGGAAGAATCGTCGATCCTACAGGCGGCCAGCTGGCGTCAGCTGCGGCGGCCCCCGGCCATCGTCGATGTCTACACGTCGGAAGCGGATACCATCGGTCTGTCTTGTCCGTCTTTGACGTCGCTCCTGCCTCGGCTCCTCGGAGCGGACGGTTGGCCTGGCAACCGCGAAGGAACGCTGCGCGATCGCTTTCCGGAAGCGCACGAAAGACTGTCGCGCGCGCTGAGTCTGATCCAGGCCGCTACTCTCGACGAAGGTATCCGAGAATTGCTCGATCGCGCGGCCCTGTCGCGCTCCGACGGTTCGGGCATCGATGCGGATCGCGTTAGTCTGTTGACTTTCCACGCCACCAAAGGGCTAGAGTTTTCGCGCGTTTATATCGTCGGCGTTGAGGATAACCTGATGCCGGGCCGATCCGCCCTCGAAGCGAGAAATGAGGACGAGATGCGAGAAGCGCGAAGACTATTGTATGTGGCGATGACGCGCGCCAAGGATCGACTGACGCTGACGTGGAGCAAGAAGCGCAGGGGCGAACCGAGCGGCGGCACTCTGTTTCTCGACGAACTGGGGATTCCGAAAGAATGACGAAACTGGAACCGTTGGGCGATCGAGCCGTGTTGGCGCGCTTCGACGCGGAGAGCGAAGCCTTGCGTTGGGCTTCCGCCGCGCGTCGGCTGCCGGTCCCGTGGTTGGTCGATGTCGTGCAGGCGTATCGCAGTGTCGCCGTCTTCTTCGACTTGGAACAGACCTCGCACACCGAGGTTGTCCAGGCGCTTCGAGAGTGGGCGAGAGAGGGTATTCCGGAAACCGTGGAATCGCGCCTCCATGAGATTCCGTGCTGCTACGATTTTCCTCTCGATTTGCCGCGCATTGCCGAGGCTACCCACCTCTCCCACGAAGAGATAATCCGCCTGCATCTCGGTGAAGAATACACGGTATACGCCATCGGCTTCTGTCCCGGATTTCCATATCTCGGATATTTACCTTCTTCTTTGTGCGGTGTGCCGCGCTTGCCCGCGCCGCGCCTCCGCGTCGAAGCCGGCAGCGTGGGGTTGACGGGTCGGCAGACGGGCATTTATACCGAAGCGCGTCCGGGCGGATGGAATCTCGTTGGTCGCACGCCATTGGAACTGGTGTGCGTGGTAGATGGGTATTTTCCGCTCCG